>JAZUJU010000085.1:0-28534 GCA_045642985.1 Bacteroidaceae bacterium
GAACCTTCTGTATTACAGTACGCCGGTAATGACAATACAATTATCAGTATCAGTCTGAAGAATAAAACTATCCAATTCCTTCCGGAAGCGGTGTTCCGTGGAGACGAATGCGTACAAATCGGTCTGATTCCCGTTCCTGAGAATCAGGAGAACCCTATAATAGATTGGCGTATTATTCTGGTTCCAAAAGAAGAACAGCTATGATGTACAATAAACTTCATTTTGCCAATGCTCTGTTGCCTACAGGGAGGAAGCTCAGTTTCCACAAAAAGACCTATAGCGAACTGCATCCCAAGAAGGATGACAATGAAATCCAACAGATAGAAAAGGATGACAGCAGCGTAGAGTGACACTTAGGCTGTCTATGTAATAAAAGGATGCGGACATCAGAATCCGCATCCTTTTATTGCTATACAGAGGGGCGGAGAGGGGCTATGAAAGTTCCAGTCCCAACTCGCTGACCAGCAGTGACAGTGCGTCGTTGCGATTTTTCATTACCTCGAACTGCTGTGATTTGCTAAGTATCCTGGTGTCGGCGCGGCTTTTGTCCAGTTTGACCGTCATCTTGAGCTCATCATTGCTGAGCTTGCTGCTGAGGAAGGCGATGATCTGGCCGTAGTGCGACTTGAACTCTTCGGTCGCCATTTCGTTCATTACGGTGATGGAAAATTCCGAATCCGATTCCACCTGCGGCATAAGGTTCATCATACGGTTCATCAGAGGGGCCTCTTCGGGGGGGAGCGATGTAGCATAGTCCTTCCACATTACTTCCAGCCGTTCCTGGGTGAGAGGCTGTGCCCTGCGGCGGTCGGACTGATGTGTAGGGACGGCAACTGCCTGGTCGGCTGATACCTGCGCCTGGGCAGTGCTTGTGCTGTTCCCGAGCATGGAATTGAATACGCTGCCGACGTTCACTTTGGGGATTTTGGGAGCGGCCGGTGATGACTTGACCTGAGACGATTCAGGCTTCCGGACTGTTGCTACCCGTGCTGTCTGAGTGGCTGGGGCCTGTGCTGCAGGGGCGGCTGCCTGAGCCGTCTGCGCGTTGAATATGGGTTTCAGTGTGTTAGGGCGGCGCCCGTCACTGTCATCGTCATCGTCCGACGCTGCCTGCGACACGCGGATCAGCGTCAGCTCGACCAGAAGCCTTTTGTTGCGGCTCTGGCGATAGTTGATGTCGCAGTCGTTGCACAGTTTCATCGCCTTGTAGAGAAACTTCGGCTGGCATTTTGCAGCCTGCTCCCTGTAGCGGTTCCTCATTTCATCGCTCATTTCAAGCAACGGGAGGGTGCAGGCGTCACGGCTTACAAGCAGGTTGCGGAAATGCTGCAGCAGACCCGAAATGAGATGACTCGGATCGAATCCCTTGTTCATTATGTCGTTGAGCAGCATCAGACTGTCAGGTATTCTGCCGGCCAGCAGCAGTTCCGTCATATTGAAGTAGTGGCTTGTGTCGATGACGTTCAGATTGCGTATGGTGCGGTCGTATGTGACGTGCCCCTGCGTGAAACTGCTCACCTGATCGAAGATGGAAAGCGCGTCGCGCATGCCTCCGTCGGCCTTTTCCGCAATCACTCCGAGAGCGTCGTCGTCGGTCTCGATGCCCTCCCGTGCGGCAACGTTCCTGAGATGTGCCACTATGTCGCGGTTCCCGATGCGGTTGAAGTCATATATCTGGCAGCGCGAAAGTATGGTCGGGATGACTTTGTGCTTTTCGGTTGTCGCCAGAATGAATATCGCGTACGAAGGCGGCTCTTCGAGAGTCTTGAGGAAGGCGTTGAATGCGGCGGTAGAGAGCATATGGACCTCGTCGATGATATATACCTTGTATCGTCCTCCCACCGGCGGAATTCTGACCTGTTCGGTGAGCGAACGAATGTCCTCGACCGAGTTGTTGCTCGCTGCATCAAGCTCAAAGACATTGTATGAGCGTAGTTCTGCATTGAAGGTCCTGCACGATTCACATTCGCCGCAGGCTTCGCCGTCTGGGCCGGGATGCTCGCAGTTGATGGTCTTGGCAAACAGTCGTGCACAAGTCGTCTTGCCGACTCCTCTCGGACCGCAGAACAGGTAGGAACTGGCCAATTTCCCCGATGCAATCGCGTTTTTCAGCGTCGTGGTCAACGCCTCCTGTCCGACAACGCTCTCAAATGTCACCGGACGGTATTTCCTGGCTGATACAGTGTAGTCGCTCATTTTGGTCTGTCTGTATATGTTTCAGTCAAAGATACAATATTTGCGCCATTCATTTTCTCGTGATGAGAAAAAAATGATACTTTTGTGATGTTCATATTCAATGCAAAGTCCAATGGGTTTCTTCTCTTCATCCTGGAATTTCATACGGCGGCACAAGTACTCCGTCGTAATCTGCTCTTTTCTGTTGCTGATAGTGTTTCTTGACCAGAACAGCATGATCCGCAGAATGTCACAGAAACGTCAGATCAACGAACTGGAAAAGGAGATTGAGGCCTACAGAAGTCAGATACAGGAAAGCTCCGCCCTTCTTGAGGATATTGAGAACGACACCGTGCTGCTGGAGCGTATGGCACGTCAGAACTACAACATGAGCCGTCCCGACGAGGATGTCTTCATTATGGAATGATTCGTATGAAAAGAATAGGCAACCTGGCAGTCACACTTGGAGGAATAATGGTGATAGCGGGCGCGATGCTTCGTATTACCGGTAAGGATATCGCTGTCTGGATATATATGGCAGGCGCTGTCCTGTTCCTGATTTGCCAGCTATGTGACAGGTATGACGGCGACAGTGTTACGATAAGACGACTTCGCGGACAACAGATTGTCGGGGCCGTATTCCTGGTGCTGTCTGCAGTCCTGATGTACGCTGAACGCTGGCGTCCCGAAATCCTGATGAATCACGATATGAATGCGTCGCTGCATTCGTTTTTAGTCGGCCTGACGGCCAGGAACAGTTGGATAGTATTCATGTGTATTTCCGCACTGTTTGAGCTCTACTCCTCGTTCAGACTGGAGCATGAGTCCAAAAAGGAGGAATGATGGACGTCCGTGGACGTACTGCGCTGGCAGACACACTATTAAAAAAACTAAAATCCGCTTTTCGTAGTAACAATAGTATTACATTTGTCAGTTCAACTACTATTGATTCTATCAGTTCAATGCGCTGTACATTCAATTTGCCTCTGGCGTTAACAATACTTCTGCTGACAGTTTCCTGCAGACATAACTATGTCATAGACGGCAGCATCGATCTTTACGGATATGATGGCGAAAATCTGTATCTGGTGACATACGAGGGCAACGGGTTCTCTGCAGTGGATTCGTGTTCGGTCCGGCATGGACTCTTCAGAATGGAGGGCAGAACCGATTCCACAGTCTTTGCAATGCTGTGCCACGGATTTGAACCGCTTATGCCGCTTATGCTCCAGCCTGGAAAACTGAGGGTCAGCGTATCGCCATCAGAGATGAACGTATCGGGTACGCGCCTGAACAATCAGCTGTATGATTTCCTTGACAGGAAGAACGACATTGACAACCGTTTTGAGGACATACTGCAACGTTCGCAGCGCCATCCGGCATTCGCCGACCCGGATGCCTGTTACGAGGACTCTCTCAAGGAACTTGTAAACGAGGCCGAGGATTTCATTTTCGATTTCATAAGCAGACACTATTCGGACGAAGACGGAGTGGCTGTATTCCTTATGATGTGCTACGGAACCATGATGTCCCAGGAACCTTCGCCGCTAGTGACACGAATTGTAGAGGACGCCCCCAAAAAGTTCCTGAACAATTACAAGGTCAGGAACTATCTCGAAGCGGTTGGCGCACTTTGACTATAGAACTTTCAACTTTTGATTGCAGCTTCCGCCTTGGCGCTCAGCTCGTTGATCTTCTCACCGATTTCAGATTCGCTGAGTCCTTCGGTGCTTATCGCATCAATGGCCGGATGGATAGTCAGTGTCATCGGATGCCAAGTTATCAGCTTGGCCCTGCGCGGCATAACTTTGAACGAGCCGTCTATGGTCACAGGCAGAACCGGCAGCTGCAGACCTTCGGCCAGATGGAAGGCTCCTTTCTTGAAACGTCCCGTCTTTCCGTCGGCAGAACGGGTTCCCTCGGGGAAGATTACCATCGACATGCCGCGCTCAAGGGTCTGTTTCGCTCTGTCCATACTCTCTTTGCTCTTGACCTTAGATGAACGGTCAATGTAGATGAAACCGGCTTTGGTACAAGCGTAACCGACCAGTGGAATCTTTGCCAGCTCCTTCTTCATCAGCCACTTGAATCTCTTGCCAAGATAGCCGTATATGAGAAATATGTCGAAAGCGCTCTGATGGTTCGCGACAATAATGTACGCCTTGTCCGGGTCTATCAGTTCCTTTCCTTTTACATGTACCGGAAGAAGAAGTGAAGTGCATATTGTCCTGGACCAAAGCATACCTGGGTAGTATCCCCAGAAATCCGGATTGCCCAGAAATCCTCCGATGATTGTGACTATTGCCGTCAGAATGGTCGAAACCAGAATTATCGGCAGGGATATGCAAAGCTGGAAAATTACATAGAGTATTCTTAGTATAGTTTTCATCTGTTGAATTTTATCTTCTGTCCCTTGAACTGTGCGTTGAAATTGCCCTCGTGAAATACATGGTGGCCGTTGACCCATGTGTCCGAGACCAGCCATCCGAATCGGTGACCGGAGAACGGACTCCAGCTGCAGCGTGACGGGACATCGGTATCGTGTACGGTCTGCATACTGTCGTTGCGGCGTACCAGAGCGAGGTCCGCCTTGTAGCCCTTGCGTATGAATCCGCGGTCGGCTATGTCGAAAAGCCTTGCGGGATTGTGGCACATTGTACGTACTATGTCCGATATGCTGATGACACCGTTGTCGTAAAGCTCGAGCATGACAGGCAGCGAGTAGGGCAGTACCGGCATTCCCGAGGCCGCACTCGCGCAGCCTCCCTGCTTCTCGGACAGCAGGTGCGGGGCATGGTCGGTGCCGACGACATCAATCAGCCCGGATGCAAGTGCCAGGCGCAGAGCGTCCCTTTCGCGGATGCCTTTGACGGCAGGATTGCATTTTATGCGCGTACCGTATCGGCTGTAATCTTCCTCGCTGAAGAAAAGGTGGGCAGGACAGACCTCGGATGTAATGCGCTTTTCTGTGACATCCCCGCTTCTGAAGAGCGAAAGTTCGCGTGCTGTGCTGATGTGAAGGATGTGCAGTCTGGCAGATGTCTTGTCTGCCAGCTCGATGGCGCGTGCCGACGATGCGTAGCAGGCTTCGGCCGAACGAATCAGAGGATGGTATTCCACAGGCGGCTCTCCACCGCATTCGGCAGCGTACTTCTCCATATTCCGGTTGATGATGCCGGTTTCCTCGCAATGCGCAGCGATTATTACCGGCGATGCCTTGAACACCCTGCTTATGTCGCTGTCGTCATCGACCAGCATCCCGCCGGTGCTGGAACCCATGAACAGCTTCACTCCGCAGGTTGATTCAGGGTCAATCCTCTCTATTTCGGATATGTTGTCGTGAGTGGCGCCGAGATAGAATGAGTAGTTTGCTAGCGAATTCTCCGCTGCGATACTGTTCTTGTCCTCAAGTGCCGCAATCGAAGTGGTCTGAGGCTTGCAGTTAGGCATGTCGAATACGGTGGTCACGCCCCCGGCGACGGCGGCGCGGCTTTCGGTGGCGATGCAGGCTTTGTGGGTCAGGCCCGGTTCCCTGAAGTGGACATGATCGTCAATGATGCCGGGAAAAAGCAGACATCCTGTGGCATCGACGATGTCATCGGGGACAACAGGCGTAGCGGCATCGGGTTCCAGAATGTCCAGTATGATATCTCCCGATATCAGTACCGAACCACTTCTGACCCCTTCCTGCAAGGCAAGCTCCGCATTCTTTATGAGAGTTACGCTCATTGCAGAAAACTGCTCAGTTCTTCTTTTGGGGATATTTTCTGAACCAGCTGGAGATTTTCAGCCTGATTACGCCGAAAAATGCCTCGCTGAATATGCCTCCGCTCATCTTGGATGTGCCAAGACGACGGTTGACAAAGATGACAGGCACCTCCTTGATCTTGAAGCCGCACTTGTACGCGGTGAACTTCATCTCTATCTGGAATGCGTAGCCCTTGAAGTGGATCTTGTCCAGTTCCATTGTCTCCAGCACCTCGCGGCGATAACACTTGAATCCGGCAGTGGTGTCATGGATAGGCAGCCCGGTAACGAAGTGGACATACTTCGATGCGAAGTACGACATCAGCACGCGTCCCATAGGCCAGTTGACCACATTGACACCGCTTATGTAGCGGGAACCGATGGCCACATCGTATCCTTCGTCCGTGCAGGCAGAAAGCAGACGGGGCAGGTCGTTCGGGTCGTGAGAGAAATCTGCATCCATTTCAAAGATGTAATCATATTTCTGCCCGACAGCCCATTTGAAACCTGTAATGTAAGCAGTCCCGAGCCCGAGTTTGCCTGAACGCTCAATGATGTGAAGACGTCCTTCAAACTCATTCTGAAGTCCCTTGACAATAGCGGCAGTGCCGTCAGGAGAGCCGTCGTCAATTACCAGAATATGAAAACCCTGCGGGAAACCGAACACCGCGTGTATAATCTGCTCGATGTTCTCCTTCTCATTGTATGTCGGGATTATTACTACGCTTTTCATTCCATTACAGATTTCCAGTTTCCCAAAAGTAGAAATTATTTCTGAATTTCCTACCCGAAAATCCGCTTATCTTTTTGATGTGCGCTTTCTTGAATTTTTCTTCTTGCGTCCAAGAACGGCAAAGGTGATGACTGCCAATAAAGCCACGGCAATGATTATGAGGGTGGTGGCGTTCAGACTGTCTCCCTTGACTCTGGACCACATGTCAACCATAGCTTCGGCGCGGTCACCGCTGTCGTGCATCAGAGCGCAGCGTTCTATGGTCGATGCGGCCGGATACTGAACGCTGTTGATGCAGACGCTGTCGGCTTCGGGACCAAAGAAATAGGTCAGGTCAATCGGGGGACAGGTCTCGTCAAGCTTGGCCTCCATCACTTCGGGAGCTCCAATGGCACTGACATAGCCGATGGCATCCATATTGCGGAGCGCATTCGCTGGAATGCACATAAAATCAATGAAGTATGATGCGGCCTTGACATTCTTGGCATAGACAGGGATTACCCAGCCGTCGAACCATATGTTGCTGCCCTCGTCTGGAACGCGGTAGTCAAGAGTGACCTCGTCGCTTACCTCTTCGATGGCCCACATCGCGTCGCCGCTCCAGGTGACGTTAATCCAGTCCTTACCTTGTGACATTCTCTCTTTGCCGAAGTCAACTTCCCAACCGGTGATGTTGTCTTTTGCGGCTGCCATTGTGTCTTCGAAAATCTTGAGATACTTGTCTGACAGGTCGTTCATCACCTGCGGACGGGTAACTTGTCCCGATTCGATTTCAGCCTTGCGGATGTACATCATCATCGAGCCGTACACATCGCGGAATGCGTCCTTCATCAGCACTCTGCCAGCGAACTTCGGATTCCAGACGGAACCCCAGGTCGAAGCCTCCTGCTCGGTTACGAATTCGGTGTTGTACAGCAGACCTGTGGTTCCCCACATATACGGAACGGCATACTCCTCACCTCTGCGTCCTCCGACAGAGAACTCGTTGATGAGTTTCTTGAAATATGGAGACAGATTTTCGGTGTAGTCCGGCGTGTTGCCAAAATCGTGGCTGATTGGCTGCAGCAGGTCGTTGCGCAGCATTCTCTCGATGATGTATTCTGACGGCCATACCACATCGTAGTCTTCGTGCCCAGTTTCAATCTTGGTCAGCATCACCTCGTTTATGTCGAAGAGCTGGTAGATGATCTCAATATCTTCGCCAGTCTGTTCCTTATACCAGACCTGGAACTCGTCAAGCAGATCTTCGTCTATGTAGTCTGCCCAGTTGTAAATCTTTAGGACATGACTGCGGTCATCGTCCTTTGCCTGAGAGGGAGTTGAAAAACCTGCCAGCAGTGCTGCAAACAGTAGAACACCAAAAAATCTTTTCATTTTTTAGTCGTTTTTGTGCTCCATCCTAGAGGAGCGGATGTTAATGATTATAAGTAATATGAGAACTGTCAGGAAAATGATTGAGACAAGAGCCCTGAGCTCGGGGGTTAGTCCTCCCTTGCGCGCATCTGCATAAATGTATGTGGATAGGGTCTCGAGACCGTTGCTGCCCTTGGTGAATAGGGTCACGGCGAAATCGTCGATGGAAAGGGTGAATGCCAGAATGAAACCGCTTATCATTCCCGGCCTTAGCTCCGGCACCAGCACTTTGAAGAAAGCCTGCATTGGTGTCGCTCCCAGATCAAGTGCGGCTTCGTATATATTGGCGTTCATCTGTCTGAGTCGGGGCATGACGCTCAAAACCACGTATGGGGTGCAGAACGTGATGTGTGCCAGCACTACGGTGACATAGCCTCCTGAGATGCCCAGACTTACAAAGAGCAGGAACAGTGAAATGCCGGTGATGATGTCCGGGTTTATCATCGGGATGTTGTTGGTGAACTGTATGGCATTGCGGCTCTTTCCGTGCATGTTGTGAATGCCGACTGCCGCCACGGTGCCAAGGAAAGTCGATATGGCAGCTGCAATCAGGGCGATAAGCAGCGTGTTGACAATGGCCGATGATATGTTTGCAGCGTGCTGGCTGTCGCCTGAGAACAGTGATGTATAGAGGTCGAGCGAGAATCCCTTCCACTGACCTATGGACTTTGAGTTGGTGAACGAGAACACCATAATGATGGCTATCGGTGCGTAGAGAACCATCAGCAATACGTAAAGGTAGGCTTTTGCCAGAAACTTTCTCATATCAGCGATGTCTGTTCGGAATTGTCCTGATCGCGCGTCAGGACTGTCGTTATACCTATGATTACCAGCATTATGAGCGAGAGAGCTGCGCCGTAGTTCATCGTATCGCTCATCATAATGTTGTCCTGGATGATGGATCCGAACAGACGTTTGGTGTTCAGCGTAAGAATTTCGGAAATGGCGAATGTCGATATTGTCGGCAGAAAGACCATCAGCACTCCGCTGACAATGCCCGGCACTGAGAGCGGCAGTATGACTTTTGTGAAAGTCTGGAATCTGGTGGCTCCAAGATCGCGCGCTGCCTCAAGGTATGACTTGTCTATCTTCTGTATTGAATTGTAGATAGGATAGATCATAAAAGGCAGAAAGTCGTAGCTGAGACCGAATATCAGGGCTCCTTCGCCCAAGGAGATGTGCAGAAAGTCGAACAGTGCCACTGTTGCGAGCGAACGCATCAGGATGTTGATCCACATAGGCAGGATGAAAAGCATTACCAGCGCCTTGCCGCGCGTCAGTTCCGAATTGCTGAGAATGTATGCTGCCGGATATCCGACAAGAATACATACAACAGTGGTTATCAGTGCGATACCTATTGAGTAGATGAAGGTGTTGAGTGTCTCCGACTGGGTTGCGAACTTGGCGAAGTTGGACAGAGTGAAACCGCCCGTGCTGCTCTTGAAGGCATACACCGCAATCAGAATCAGCGGAATTACCACAAAAAATGCCAGGAACAGGGCGTATGGATAGGCCCAGTTGCTGCGCTTCATCAGAGCCGCCGCAGACTTCATCTCTCTTCGGCTTTTGAGGTTATCACGATGTCTTCCGGCTGGATGCGAATGCCGACGATGTCACCGTCATCCCACTGCTCGTCGGTGTGAACCTGAAGTTCGTCACCGTTGTCGGCAGTGACCGTAAGATGGTAATAATTCCCCTTGTAGAGTATGAACGAAACCGTTCCGGCTGCGGCTCCCTCGTCGGTGTAGTCCATCAGCTCTATCTTGTGATAGTTCACGCAGACATTGACTTCGGTGCCGGATTCCATTCCGCACGGCTTGCACTCGAATGTTCCGCCGAGGAATGTCACGTGCGTATCGTCCTCAATCACACCGTTGAAATTGTTGATGGAACTGGACTTGCGCATAACGTGGAAGTCGTTCGGCTTGATTATGAGGCTGACTTCCGTACCAGCAGGAAACGGGTTGTAATCCTGAATGATAAGTTCGTAGCCGCGTTCGGTGAGGACTGCCATCTGATAGTGGACACCCTTGAAGATACACGACTGCACCGTCCCGTTTATCTGCGCGTTTTCGTTGCGCAGCATGATGTAAATGTCTTCGGGACGGATGACGACATCAACATGCTCGTTCTCGCAGAAGCCCTTGTCAACGCACTCAAACTCCTGGTACATGGTCAGAAGGCGGCAGTCGCTCTTCATGATGCCGTTCAGGATGTTGCTTTCGCCGATGAAATCGGCCACAAACGGATTGACGGGCTCGTTATAAATATCGACAGGTGTGCCGACCTGCTGGACCTTACCCTTGTTCATAACGACTATGCGGTCACTGAGGGTCAGGGCCTCTTCCTGGTCGTGGGTCACATATATGAAGGTGATGCCCAACTGCTTGTGCATCTGCTTTAATTCAAGCTGCATGTCCTGCCGCATCTTGAGGTCAAGTGCGGCCAGGGGCTCGTCCAGAAGCAGAACCTGCGGTCTGTTGACGATGGCGCGGGCGATGGCTACGCGCTGTTGCTGACCTCCGGACAACGATTCGACGTCGCGTTCCTCGTAGTCAGTCAGACCGACTATCTTGAGTACACGCCGTACCTGCTTTTCGATTTCATCTTCGTCCACCTTCTTCAGTTTCAGGCCGAAGGCGATGTTTTCGTATACATTCAGATGCGGGAACAGCGCATAACGCTGGAACACCGTATTGGTCGGACGCAGATGCGGAGGTATCTGCGTGATGTCCTGTCCGTTCATTCTGACCGTTCCCTCGCTCGCGGTTGCCAGTCCTGAGAGAATCCTCAAAAGTGTGGTCTTACCGCATCCCGAAGGACCGAGAATGGTGACGAACTCACCCTTCTTGACAAAAAGACTTACATCATCGAGCACCAGCTTGTCGCCGAACCACTTGGATATGTGGTCTATCTCAATGATGTAAGTCCCATCGTTATTGTTCAAAGTGCAGTCTGATCCCAAGGGGATAGGGATGTCCGGCGGACGCTGGGTGCAGTCCTTGCCCGAGAGGCTCTCGGCCGGGGTGCTGTTAGGCTTTGCGCTCATTTGCTCTGAATGTTTTGAAAAGACGTTCGAAATCGGGGGGCAAAGATAGTTTTTTTGTAATTTTGAAACCGATTTCCGAACGTTTTTTTTCGTCTCGAAATCAATTTTTTTGAAGGATATGCAGAATCTGTTCTGAAAGATGGAAATATCTGAACTGAAACGGATTTATACCAAGCATCCGGGGCGCAGGGCCTTCCTGCAGAAGATAGATGGAACAGGAAACGGAACCGTTTTCCTGAAGGGTCTGCTGTCTTCTTCTGCACCTCTCTTCTTCAGCACATTAGCCGGATCAGACGATTTCCGCCGGCCCTTCCTGTTTCTGCTCGAGGAACGGGAGCAGGCAGCCTATTTCTATCATGACCTGGTTCAGATACTAGGTGAAGGAAACGTGATGTATTTCCCGTCTTCGTACAGGCGTGCTGTCAGGTTTGGGCAGAAGGACAGCGCAAGCGAAATCCTGCGTACCGAGGTGCTGAGCCTGCTCTCGTCCTACCGCGACAGCGGCGGAGCCGGTTCGAAGGTGCCTGTCGTTGTGGCATCGCCCGATGCATTGGCCGAAATGGTCGTTTCGGAAAAGAGCCTGAACGACAGCTCGCTCTGTATCAGGACCGGCGACAGTTTCGATCGCGACGCCCTGCAGGACAAGCTGTTCGATATGGGCTTCGAGCATGTGGACTATGTTTATGAGCCAGGGCAGTACGCTCTGCGTGGAAGCATTCTGGACGTGTTTTCCTTTTCGTCGGAGAACCCGTGCCGGATAGACTTCTTCGGCGACGAGGTTGACAGCATACGCCAGTTCCAGGTTGACAGCCAGCTCTCGTTCGAAAATGTTGACAGCGTGGTAATTGTACCTGAACTGCTGGCTTCGGACGAATCCGGATCGGTCACTCTCTTCGATTTCCTTACAGACGACACTGTAATAGCTGCCAAAAACCTTGACCTTGTGGCGGGGCTGATTGATAATATCCGCAATGAACTGGGCGATTCATCCAGCATCTCCTCTAGGATGAGAGCGATTGACGCTGCAAAGGACGGAAACGATTCCAGCGTGGAAAAGATGCCTGAACTGATTGATGCCACCTGTTTCAGAGAGAAGATAGCCGGATTCCTCAAACTGGAATTCGGCTCGCAACCATCTGCCAAGGTGGAGTTCACTGTCAACTTCAACGTCACTCCGCAGAAGGTGTTCCACAAGAATTTCGATCTGTTGACTGACGAACTGTCATCGCAGCTTGCCGCCGGATACCATATATATATACTGACCGACAGCGTCAAACAGGCCGAACGTCTGGAGGCAATTTTCACGGACAGGGGAGACCGGATTCCGTTTGTAGGTATAGATCACACGCTTCACGAAGGTTTCTCGGACAACACTCTGCATATAGCATGCTACACGGACCATCAGATATTTGACCGCTATCACAAGTACAGTCTGAACAGTGACAAGGCCCGCAACGGCAAGGTCGCACTGACGCTCAAGGAACTGTCTGAGTTCGAACTTGGCGATTATGTCGTCCATATGGATTACGGTATCGGACGCTTCGGAGGACTGGTCAAGGAGAATGTGAACGGTGTGATGCAGGAGAAAGTCAAGATCATCTATCGCAACAGCGATGTGGCGCTTGTCTCAATTCATGCCCTGCACAAGCTTTCCAAGTATCGCGGCAAGGAGGGCGAGCCTCCTCGTGTCAGCACTCTCGGCACAGGGGCTTGGGAGAATATGAAGGAACGTACCAAGGGCAAGATAAAGGACATTGCCAGGGACCTGATAAAACTGTACGCGCGACGTCTTGATGAGAAAGGCTTTGCATACAGCCCTGACAGTTTCATGCAGACTGAGCTCGAGGCAAGCTTCATTTACGAGGATACTCCTGATCAGCTGAAGGCGACGGTAGATGTGAAGGCTGATATGGAGAATTCGCGCCCAATGGACCGTCTGGTCTGCGGCGATGTCGGATTCGGCAAGACCGAGGTCGCCGTGCGTGCCGCGTTCAAGGCTGTCGCCGATAACAAGCAGGTTGCCGTGCTTGTCCCTACTACAATATTGGCATTCCAGCATTTCAAGACTTTCTCGGAGCGTCTCAAGGGGTTCCCGTGCCGGGTTGAGTATCTCAGCCGTGCCCGTTCGCAGAAAAAGATCAGCGAGATACTCGAAGATCTTGCAAACGGAAAGATTGACATAATCGTTGGAACTCACAAGCTTATTGGCAAGAACGTACACTTCAAGGATCTCGGTCTGCTGATAATAGACGAGGAACAGAAGTTCGGCGTCTCGGTCAAGGAAAAACTGAAGGCGATGAAGGTGAACGTTGATACTCTGACCCTCACCGCCACACCTATTCCCCGTACTCTCCAGTTCTCGCTGATGGGCGCCAGAGACTTGTCCATCATACAGACGCCGCCGCCCAACAGATACCCCATCCAGACCGAAGTGCATCAGTTCAGTGCCGACTTGATACGCGAGGCGGTGAACTTTGAACTGAGCCGTAACGGACAGGTGTTTCTGGTCAATAACCGCATATCCGGCCTGCAGGAACTTAAGGAACTGATAGAGCGGGAAATACCCGATGCCAGAGTGTGCGTAGGCCATGGCCGTATGGATCCCGACGAACTGGAGAAGGTGCTGCTGGATTTTGTGAATTACGATTACGATGTGCTGATAGCCACTTCGATAGTGGAGAACGGCATCGACATTCCAAATGTCAATACCATAATCATCAATCATGCCCAGAACTTCGGTCTGAGCGACCTGCATCAGATGCGTGGAAGGGTGGGCCGCAGCAACCGCAAGGCATTCTGCTATCTGCTGGCCCCGCCACTCAGTTCTCTTCCGTCAACGACACGCCGCCGTCTCGAAGCCATTGAGAACTTCTCCGATCTGGGCAGCGGCATACAGCTTGCACTTCAGGACCTTGACATACGCGGAGCCGGAAATCTGCTAGGAGCGGAACAGAGCGGATTCATTGCCGATCTCGGCTATGAAACATATCAGAAAATTCTTAAGGAGGCCGTACGCGAACTGAAGGCCGATGAGTTCTCTCAACTTTTCAGCAATGCCGACAGCAGGTCCGCCGACGGTTCTGGCGAAGAGGAACTCTCGGCAAGCCTTTTTGTCGATGAGACTACTGTTGAGACTGATATGCAGCTGCTATTCCCGACGACATTCGTGCCTAACGGCAGCGAGCGCATAATGCTATATCGCGAACTTGACGGCCTGGAAAGTGATGAGCAGATTGCTGCGTATAGAACACGCCTGCAGGACCGTTTCGGACAGATTCCTGATGAGGCGGAAGAACTGATACGTCTGGTTCCATTGCGTCATCTTGCTATGAATCTCGGCATAGAGCGCATTTTCCTGAAAGGCGGCAGAATGTCGCTCTTCTTTGTGAGTGATCAGGACAGCGTGTACTACGAAAGCGAACTTTTCGGCCGTATAATCAATTATGCACTGATGCATCCCACTGAATGTCTGATACGTGAAAAGGACGGCAAACGCAGCATTCTGGTGTATAATGTGGACAGCGTAGCCAAGGGCGTGTCGATTCTGGAACAGATTCGTCATTCATGAACTCTGGCAGCTCGCTCTGGCAGTGCGTTGCACTTGCAAAATGTAAATTTTCTGTATAAATTTGCAAACCAAAAGAGGAGGCAGTATGTTATCATCATTTGATTTTCTGGAAACGCTCAGCTCGTTCATCATTATGTTCGCCATCATCGATGCTCTCGGTGCTTCGCCTATCATCATATCGCTGCGTGAGAAGGGCAAGGAGATAAACTGCCTGAAGGCTACTGTCTTTGCCGCTCTGATATTGGTAGGCTTCTTCTATATGGGCGATCTGGTGCTGAAACTATTCAACGTGGACATCGAGTCGTTCGCCGTCGCCGGCGCTATTCTGCTTTTCCTGCTGTCGCTCGAGATGCTTTTGGACATAGAGATTTTCAAGTATTCAGGTCCGACTCCTGATGCTACAATCATTCCTTTGGTGTTCCCGCTGCTGGCAGGAGCAGGCGCAATCACAACCCTGATATCGCTCAAGGCAGAGTATGCCGACATCAATATCCTGGCCGGTCTCGGTCTGAATATGGTGTGGGTCTATGTGGTGCTGAAGATGACCGACAAGGTCCGCAGGTTCTTCGGCAAGAACGGTATCTACGTGATGAAAAAGTTCTTTGGCGTTATTCTGCTGGCTATGGCGGTGAGACTGTTCACCGTCAATCTGCACTCACTTACAGCACTTATCAGCGGGAACTGATCATTCCTTGCCGAGAAGGTCGATGGACGATGTTCCTTCGCCGTCGGCGACAAGCAGGTAGGCCTGAAGTCCCGGATTCCTTTTCAATATGGCCTGAGCGCTGTCGGCTCCCATTACCATAAATGCAGTGGCAAAGGCATCGGCAGTTGCGCAGTCGGCAGCTATCACAGTAGCCGAAAGCAGACTGTGGCTGACAGGACGGCAGCTTTTGGGATCTATCGTATGGGCATATTTCACGCCGTCCTTTTCGTAAAAGTTGCGGTAGTTGCCCGAGGTCGCTATTCCACAGTCCGTGCGATGCAGTATGGTGTCAAGCGTGTTGCTCGAGGCTGTCGGATCGTCTTTGGGCGTACTCACGCCTATGCTCCATTTCTCACCCTTTGCATTCAGGCCGCTCAGCATCATTTCGCCTCCGATTTCAATCAGGAAATTGTCAATGCCGTACTGCCTGAAAACCCCGGCTACGACATCGCATCCGTATCCTTTGGCTATTGCACTGCAATCCAGCATGATACGCGGATCATCCTTGACTATGCGGCCTTCGGACTCGCGCACCATACGGTATCCGGTTATCTCCTTGAGACTGTCAATGATGCCGTCTGTGATGTCCTCGGCATTCTTGAATCCGAATCCCCAGGCATTGACTGCAGGAGCTACAGTGATGTCGAACGCTCCTCCGGTCTTTTCGGAAATCTCCTGGGCCAGACGGAAAATGTGTATGAATGTGGTGTCGGATGCGGCATCGACTGGCTCGTTGCGGTTGACTCGCGATATGGTGGAGCTGTCGTTGAACATTGACAGAGCGTCATCAACGCGCTTCAGAGCGTCGTTTATAGCCGAATCGAGCATCTCCGGATACTGGTATGTAATCCGATAGGTGGTGCCGAAGACATATCCTTGGGAAATCTGGTAGGAGTTGCGCAGGACGCTCTCCCGTCTGCTCCGGCCGAGTATGATTACCGTTCCGGCAATCAGCAGAAGCAGAAATGGAAACTGCCACTTCTTCATCGCACTCAGAATTCCTTTTCTATCTTGTAGTCGTTCCTGGTCGATGAACTGCGGCTGATGAGTTCTGCGACAAATCCTGTCAGGAACAGCATGGAACCCAGTACCATACCGGTGAGGGTGATGTAGAAATACGGATTCTCAGTGACAAGTCTGGCAGGAATGCCCCTGGACAGGGCCACAAGCTTGCTCGCTCCGAGAATGATGATTGCGATGAACGAGATGATGAACATCAGCGAACCGAGGAGTCCGAAGAAGTGCATAGGCTGTTTGCCGAACTTGTTGAGGAACCAGAGGGACATCAGATCCAGGTAGCCGTTTACAAAGCGGTTTAGACCGAATTTGCTGACTCCGTATTTTCTTGCCTGGTGGTGTACAACCTTCTCGCCAATCTTTCCGAAACCAGCATTCTTGGCAAGGAACGGAATGTAGCGGTGCATCTCGCCGTACACTTCGATGTTCTTGACAACCTCCCTGCGGTATGCCTTGAGGCCGCAATTCATGTCGTGAAGCTGTATGCCGGTCACCTTGCGTGCAGTCCAGTTGTATATCTTCGAAGGGATGTTCTTGCTGAACTTGCCGTCGTAGCGCTTCTTCTTCCAGCCTGATACCAGATCATAGCCGTCCTCGCGTATCATTCTCACCATTTCGGGAATCTCTTCGGGACTGTCCTGCAGGTCGGCGTCCATAGTGACGACGATATCGCCTTCGGCACGTGAAAAGCCGCAGAACAAAGCGGGGGATTTGCCGTAGTTGCGGCGGAACTTGATGCCGCGCACCTGGGGATGCTCCTGCTGCAGCTTCTCGATGACTTTCCAAGAGCCATCAGTACTTCCGTCATCGACGAACATCACCTGGTATGAGAATCCGTTCTCGTGCATTACTCTTTCAATCCATTTGTAGAGTTCGTTCAGAGATTCCTCCTCGTTGTAGAGCGGTACGATGATAGTTATATCCATAATGTTCAATTGTTTTCGTTTGATACTGGTCTGATTCTAGCCGTTATTATCGCGATTATCAAGGCGAAGATATTGCCCCAAGACAACATTGATGCGATAATCTGCTTTGTCTGCTCCAGAGGCGTCATCGCCGTCAGAGCCTGAACCAGCGCATTCATGGACTGTACGGCGTTGGCCGTATCGGCGCTGTTACCTCCGGCCTCCATCATAGTATTGCCGGCTTCCTGCATCTGGGCTGCAATCAGATCGCTGAGACCGCCTTTGTCAATGTAGTTCAGGTAGATGTAGACCGCTATTCCAGCAAGCATCGTGGCGAAGAGAAATGTCAGAAGCGTTATCAGCCATGATGTCACAAACGGGAAAAAGTCAATCCCGTTGCTGTCTCGGTATCTTTTGACAAGTCTGTGGGCGAAGAAAGGCACTCCGAGTGCTACAATCAGGAAGACAGGGGTGAGTATGGAGAACTTGAGCGCCAGCGGGAACAGCGCCAGCTTGACTATCTGGTACAGCCCGAGCCACAGTCCGAGTTTCATCGCGGACTGCAGTACATCAATTCGCTCTTTTCCAACCTGCATGCCTGTCTGCTTGTCTTGCAAATTTACATTTTTATTTTGTTGCAGGCTGAAGTTTGAGTAAAAGATTGTATATTTGCAACGGGTAAGTCCTGCACGGCCAGCTCCCTCTGAATCCTCCAGGGCTTGACCGCAGCAAAGGCAGGAGGTTGTAGCGGCGCGATGCAGTAAGCTTACCCATCCCATAGAAGAGTGCTCCGGCACTCTTTTTTTGTGCCGTATTTTGCATAGAACATATGTTTTCCATAAATTTACGGACTTGAAACTTATAAATGTCATGGACTTAGTAAAGAGATTTTTGGGATACACTGCAGTCAATACGCAGTCTGATGAGAATTCTGAAACCGTTCCGAGTACAGCCAGGCAGATGAATCTGGCCGTACTGCTGAAGAAAGAGCTGGAGAGTATGGGCCTCGAGGACGTCACGATGGACGGTATGGGGTATGTATATGCCACATTGCCCGCAAATACTGACAAAAAGGTTCCGACGATAGGGTTTATCTCGCATATGGATACAAGTCCGTCAATGAGCGGTGAGAACGTTAAGCCGCGCATCGTGGAGAACTATGACGGCAGCGATATCGTGCTCAACAGCGAACAGGGCATAGTGCTTTCACCATCGCTATTCCCAGAACTCCTTAATCATAAGGGCGAGGACATAATAGTCACCGACGGAACCACTCTCCTTGGCGCAGACGACAAGGCGGGCATTGCAGAGATTATCACAGCAGTCGAATATCTGCAGAATCATCCCGAAATCAAGCACGGTAAAGTGCGCGTCGGGTTCAATCCGGACGAGGAAATCGGGATGGGGGCCGCGCATTTCGATGTGGGTCTCTTCGGCTGCGAGTTCGGATACACGGTTGATGGGGGCGAGGTTGGCGAGATGGAATTCGAAAACTTCAATGCTGCGAAAGCCGTCTTCAGAATTCAGGGACTTGAGGTGCATCCGGGTTATGCCAAAGGCAAGATGGTGAATGCGTCGCTTCTGGCAGCTGAACTGATCGGCATGTTCCCTAAGGACGAGACGCCTGCCACCACCTGCGGATACGAAGGCTTCTATCACCTTGTGGGTCTGTCAGGCGAGGTTGACAATGCTACGGCCACATTTATTATCCGCGACCACGACCGCAGCAGATTCGAGGACCGCAAGTCTTTCGCTTGCCGGGTCGCAGCTGAGATGAACTCGAAATATGGAGAAGGAACAGTTACTGCTACGGTTTCTGACCAGTACTACAATATGAAGGAGCAGATTGATAAGGTTCCGTTCGTGGTGGATCTTGCCTGCGAGGCAATGAAGGCTGCCGGTGTGAATCCTGTCAAAGTTCCGATCCGTGGCGGTACAGACGGAGCCCAGCTCTCGTTCAAGGGCCTGCCGTGTCCGAACCTGTTCGCCGGTGGCATGAACTTCCATGGCCGATATGAGTGGGTTCCTGTACAAAGCATGGAAAAAGCCATGATGACGGTAGTCCGCATCATCGAGCTCTGCGCCAGGCGCGACTGGTAAATACAGCCGTCCTGCTATTCGTCGAAATCGAATTCCTCGGGTATGTCGTCGTCGGAATCGGCAGACATGAAACCGACGATGTCGCGGCGGTCCTTCTTTGTGGGACGGCCCAGACC
Source organism: Bacteroidaceae bacterium (assembly GCA_045642985.1). Classification (GTDB taxonomy): domain Bacteria; phylum Bacteroidota; class Bacteroidia; order Bacteroidales; family Bacteroidaceae; genus Colenecus. Next base: position 19,530 of record JAZUJU010000085.1, read on the forward strand.
GGCGGCGCGTTTAACGAAGCCTCCGATGCGGCTCATCTCCAGAATCTCGTACTGGTCGGGCGGGGTAATGTTCTCCATCATCTCCGGAACCAGTTTCGCTCCGACACGGTTTTCAATGGCTTGAATCACGCGGAATGTGTAGGTGACAGGAGCTTTGCGAACCTGAACGGTGTCGCCGTCACGTACGGCCTTCGATGGCTTGATGACTGTCCCGTTGATGGAAATGCGCCCTTTCTTGCAAGCTTCGGCTGCAATTGTGCGCGTCTTGAAAATCCGGACGGCCCATAGCCATTTGTCGATGCGGGCCTCCATTACTTGCTGTTGAACTGTGTCATAGTATTTTCCAGTCCCGCAAGACAGAAACTTCGGATGCATTCGGCTGCAAGCGGTATCCTTTCGTCTATGACTGCCTGCTCCTCAGGAAAGAATGGGTCAAGAACAAACTTGATCTGCGCTCCGACCGGGAAGTCGTTGCCTATGCCGAATCTGAGGCGCGCGAACTGCTGCGTGCCGATGGTGTCGATGATATTGCCGAGACCGTTGTGCCCGCCGTTGCTGCCCTTGCCTCGGAGTCTGAGCTTGCCGATGGGGAGTGACAGGTCGTCAGCCACTACCAGAAGACGTTCAGGTTCAATGTTCTCCTTGTTCATCCAGTAGCGCACCGCGTTACCGCTCAAATTCATGAATGTGGTCGGCTTGAGGAGTACCAGCTGGCAGTTTTTTACGGATACATAAGATACATAGCCGTAACGCTTGTCTTCAAAAACAGCATTGGATGCCTTTGCAAAGGCATCCAATACCATAAATCCAATGTTGTGGCGGGTGTTCCGGTACTCATCGCCCGGGTTGCCCAGACCTACAATCAGATATTTCATCAGTCAGAATTATGCTTCTGCTCCTTCCTCACCCTCGGCGTCATCGCCCTTAGCGCTACGTGTTGCCATCACGCCGCAGATGACTGCATCCTTAGGATTGACAAGCTCAAGACCTTCAATCTTGACATCTCCGACCTTGATGGCCTTTCCGATAGTCAGCGGAGTGACATCGAGCTCAATCTTTTCAGGCATATTGGTGTAGAGAGCCTTGACCTTGACACGACGGAGAATCTGCTCGAGGCGACCGCCGGCCTTGACACCTGCTGCGAGACCGTTCAGCTTGACAGGGACGTTCATCACGATAGGCTTCTGATCGGTTACCTGATAGAAATCCATATGAAGGATGGTATCCTTGACCGGATGGAACTGGAGATCCTTGAGGATAGCAGTTACAGTGGTATCGTCGATGGTCAGGTTTACAGTATAGATGTCCGGGCTGTAAACAAGATTGCGGACCTCTTCGTAATTTACACTGAAAGACTTTGCTGTCGGCAGACCTTTCTCGTCCTTCTCAACTCCGTAAAGAACGCATGGGATTCCGTTCGCCTTTCTCAGTTCTCTTGCGGCCTTCTTGCCATTGCCACAACGGCTCTGACCTTTGATGTCGATTGTTTTCATTTTGTAAGTGTTACTCTAAATTGTTGATAATCAATTCACCATCACACAATAGCACGGACTCTTCCCGCACTGCTTATGCAAAAGCGCCGCAAAGGTACGCTTATTATTGTATAAAAGCAAGTATTTCAGAAGTCGATTTTCAAATCTTCCAGCAAAGTGTTGTCTCCCTGACTGCCTTCATCGTTATTCTGCGATTCCGAAGCGTCTTCGGTGGGGACTGTGGATGCAGTAGCCTCTTCGGAGCCATCCTGCCATAAGGGCTGGTTCTCATGGATGAATCCTATGGCTTTGGACAGCCCGTCAATGAATTTGCTGAAATCTTCGCGGTAAAGGAAAATCTTGTGCTTTTCGAAACTGGGCGCGGAACCGTCCCCGTCCGCCGATACAATTTTCTTGCTTTCAGTTATTGAAAGGTACATGTCATCCTTGCGTGTTCTCCTGACATCCATGTAGTAAATACGCTTGCCGGCCTTGATGGCATATGAGAATTCGACATCTCTGTCCAATTCTTCGCGACTCCTTCTGCTATCTGTTCCCATACACTTGATATTTTGTGCCAAAATAAGTTAATATTTAATTAATTAGCAAATATTAACACATTATTTTTGATTTTTATTATGAATAAGGTGATTAAGCACTCCTGCGATGGTAAATCATACAGTTTCAACGCTTTTGTTAATGTGATGGATTTTTGTGGGATTTATGGTGCGGGTGCCTGCTTATGGTAAATGATTTCTTAGTATATTTGCAGCCGGATAGAGGTTTCCATCGAAACGGATATGGTTAACAGAGTTCTTTTAAGACTGAAAGTGGTGCAGGCTGTGTACGCCTACAGCCTGGGCGGGCAGGATAACCCTAAGAATGCCGCACGTGAATTGTCGCTGAGTTTGTCCAGTTCGTACGAACTGTATATGGTCCTGCTTCATCTGCTGGCTGAACTCGGACGCTACGGCAAGGCTGTTGTCTCACATAAGGAACGCTTCAGACCTGAAACTCTGCATGCCAGCGAAAGACGATTCTCGGAAAATGCGTTTCTAGCGCAGCTGGCTTCCAATCAGGAACTTGACGCATATATGGAGTCTGAGGACAAGGACTGGATTGCAGACAGTGGGATTATCAAGATCCTGTACGAGGCTGTCCTGAACAGCGAGCTGCTTTCCGACTATATGCAGGAGGAGAACTTCACATACGATGCAGACAGGGATCTGATCCGCAGGCTGTACAAGTCCGTTTTTGCCGAGAATGAGTATCTGGCCGAAATTCTGGAGAACAGGAACATCTATTGGAGCAGCGACAGAGACCTGACCGATTCGTTCATCATCAAGACCATACGCGGTTTCAGAGAGGAAAATGGTGACGGACAGCCACTGACAGGTCAGTTCGGTGATGCCGAGGATGTGAAGTTTGCCGAAAGCCTGCTCAGAAACAGCATCGAGAACGAATCTGAATACAGGGGCCTCGTCTCCATCCATACACGCGGATGGGATGCCAGCCGTCTGGCAGTAATGGACGTGATTGTAATGCAGGTGGCTCTGGCGGAGATCCTGTGCATACCCGGCATTCCGGTAAAGGTCTCCATAAACGAGTATGTCGAACTGGCCAAGTCATTCGGCACCCCGGGCAGCGGTGGGTTCGTGAACGGCGTGCTTGATACGCTGGTCCGTGAACTTCGTGAAAACGGCAGACTGACGAAAGAATAACAACATAAATACAAATAAGAAAAACTATGGCTTCAATGCTTTTTATGAATCCTTCGGGTCAGGTAGTCGAAGTGACCCATAACCAGGAGAGCGTACTGACTTTCCTTCAGACCAGTGATGTTAACCTGTCCGACGTCGATCCGGGCGCTCCGGCTCAGAGGCAGCAGGGCGGAATGGGTTCTATGATATGGATCATCGTCATCGTAATGCTGATTATGATGCTTTTTGCAAGTCCTCGCAAGGACAAGGAAGGCGAAAAGTTCCGCAATGCACTGCAGCTGGATCAGGATGTGGTAACCAGCTCCGGCGTCTTCGGCAAGATCAAGGCCATCGATGACATCTCCGTCATTCTGGAGGTAGCGCAGAACACTCGTATCAGAGTTGACAAGCGTTACGTGAACCCGATTCCGGTACCGCAGCCGGTCAAACAGCCCAAGAAAAAGAAAGCCAAGGATCCTTCGAAGGAAGAGAAGGCCTGATCCGTACTGGAATTATCGGATTGCATAAACCTAAACGTTAGGGGACGTGTCATTCTTCAGAAAATTAGGGGGCTCGCTGCTTCGCAAATTGAAAAGCGGCGATCTTCCTGTTTTCTTGCTGTTCCTTCTTGTGACATCTTTTTTCTGGATGTCGCAGAAAATGAGTGATGGCTATCAGACGCAGATCCAGTACGAGGTTGATGTCGCCGGATTGGATAACGGACTGCGCATCACTGAGCCCCTGTCGTCTCCGATCGTGGTGACGGTACACGGCACAGGATCCGCTCTGTGGAAGGAAAAAAGAAAGAACCGTCAGCTGCAGATACCTGCCAGCATGTTCCACACGCTACGCTCCGGCAGCAGAATCCTTCCTACAGCGGAACTCAAGAGTTTGCTTGCGGCGGAACTGCCTATGTCTCTGATACTGGACGAGATATCACCCGATACCATTTCGTTCTCAGCGGGACGTGAGTTCAGGAAGCGTCTGCCGGTCAGACTGGACGGCAATGTGACTAACGCCGACAGATATATAGTCGATGAACTTATACTTGATCCCGATTCGGTCACAGTGGGATTGGTCGGCATGGCTGTCGATACGCTGCAGCAGATCTTTACCGAGAAGTTTACGATTGAGGCTGACGATGACACATCGGAATTCCAACTGAACCTCGTTCCTGCCGAGGGCTCGTTCCTGACAGATAATACGGTATCTCTGCGCGTCATCGCGTCGCAATATACCGAAAAGAGCCTGTCTGTTCCGGTCAGAGGAATCAATTTTCCGAAAGGGACTCTGTTCAGGCCTTTCCCTGCCAGAGTTAATGTGATGTTCCTTGTTGGTCTGGATAAGTTTGATGTGGTGTCCGAAGACGATTTTGTCGTGGCTGTTGACTATGAAGGGCTTGCTGACAACGACGAAAAAGTCGAACCTGTCGTCGTCCTGCAGCCTGATTATGCCAGAAATGTCAGACTGCGCCCCAGAATGATTGAATATATGCTGGAAAAGGAGTCTGACGTCAAATGATACGCCTGGGAATCACCGGAGGAATCGGCAGCGGCAAAAGTATGGTGTCCGCACTGCTGGCCAGACGAGGAATGGAAGTCTATGACTGTGACTCCAAGGCTCGTGCCATCATGCAGACGGATGCTGCACGTTCGGCTCTGACTGAAGCTACTGGCATCGATTTCTATACCGACGGACAGTTGGACAGACGCCGGATGGCAGACTATCTGTTCTCGTCAGAACGGAATGCCGGAATCATTAACGGCGTGGTACATCCGCTTGTCAGACAGGATTTTGCTGAGTGGTGCCGGAGACACGAACTGAATGGCAGCCGTATATGCGCAATGGAATCAGCCATATTGTTCGAAGCCGGGATGAAGGATTCCGTTGATGCCGTGGTTGTCGTCGATGCTCCAGAGCGCCTCAGGCTTGAGAGAGTGATGAGACGCGATTCTGTGGCGTCGGACAAGGCCGAAGAACGCATGAGAATGCAGATGCCTCAGGAGCAGAAGGTGCTGATGGCAGATTATGTGCTGTGCAATGACGGCGATGAAAATAAACTGGAACGGGAGACTGATGCCATGCTCGACCGTATCCTGAATGATTATAGAACAACTAATTAACTGAACTATTATGCTGAAAGAAATTCTTACTGTTTCAGGCAGGCCGGGTCTGTACAAGCTGCTGGCCCGCGGTAACAACTGTCTGATTTGCGAGTCTGTCGATGAGACAAAGAAGAGAATCCCAGTTCAGGCTACCGACAAGGTCGTGTCGCTTGGAGACATTTCCATATTTACCGACGAAGGGGAACTCAGTCTCGGTGAAGTCTTCCAGAAGATTGAGGACAAGTACGGCAAAGAGGAAGTTAAAATAAATTTCCGAAAGGCTGCCAACGATGAACTCAATGGCTTCCTGGCACAGGCAGTACCTGATTATGACAGGGATAGAGTCTATCCTAGCCATATCAAGAAAATAATATGCTGGTATAACATTCTGGTAAAGGCCGGTTTGAATGACTTTGCCGAGAAGCAGCAGGAAAATACGGAAGAGAACGGCGAAGAGGCAGCCAAGGAGGCCTGACCCTTTTCGCAAGGTCGAATGTTCTATGGGACTGGATTGCGGCGTCATTTTGTCTGGCGCCGCTTTTTTTCTTTTGGCCCTGTTCAAAGATATAAAAATAATATTTTTATATAATTTGGAATATTGAAATCAATTTGGTATCTTTGCACCCTGTATAACTGAAAAACAGACTTAATAATGGAAAGAGTTACCTTACTGTCATCGGATCAGTCGTTCAACAGTTTTATCGATGACAAGTACATTCCTGCCGGGAAAGACAAGTATTATATCCGCAACACACAGGTGACTGCCCCTAAAGGCGGTTGGAGACATCTCAGCAGTACCGAGATCCAGAGTCTTGTCAAAAACGACAATACTGCCATGAGCTGGGACAATATCATGGTTACCAATGAGTTTGACCCCATGATGATCAAGAACAACAAGTTTTACGGATTCGTGCGTATCGGTCGCGTGACAAATTTCGGCCTGCAGTATCACGATTTGAGGCTGCCTTGCGGAATAACAAACAGCTCGATACATTCATGTGACATCGGTGATGACTGCGCAATTCATAATGTCCACTACCTGTCACATTACATCATAGGCAACCGCTGTATGCTTTTCAACATTCAGGAGATGTCATGCACCGATCATGCCAAATTCGGAAACGGAATCGTTAAGGAGGGAGAAGATGAGAACGTGCGTGTGCGCATTCAACTGATGAATGAGACAGGATGCCGCCAGATCGCTCCTTTTGACGGGATGATAGCCGCCGATGCATATCTCTGGGCCAAGTATATTGATGATACTCTGCTGCGCGACAGACTTACGATAATCACTCAGAATTCATTCGACAGTCGCCGGGGATTCTATGGCACTGTAGGTGACGGAACAGTCATCAAGAATTCACTGATCCTGAAAGATGCCAAAATTGGAAGCAACTGCTACATCAAGGGTGCGAGCAAGCTCAAGAACATCACAATCAATTCATCCGATATGGAACCTACGCAGATAGGTGAGAATGTGGTGCTCGTCAACGGTATCATCGGTTACGGATGCCGTGTGTTCTATTCCTGTATTGCAGTGAAGTTCGTGATGGGCAGCCATTCCAACCTGAAGTATGGCGCAAGACTGATAGATTCGTATCTTGGAGACAACTCCACCATTTCCTGCTGCGAGGTGCTCAACAACCTGCTTTTCCCAGCTCACGAACAGCATCATAACAACTCGTTCCTCATAGCCTGTGTGGTGAAGGGACAGTCCAACATGGCCGCAGGAGCTACTGTAGGCTCAAATCATAACAGCCGTACAAATGACGGTGAGATTGAGGCTGGACGAGGATTCTGGCCCGGACTTTGTACCAGTGTCAAGCATTCCAGCAAGTTTGCATCGTTTACAGTGCTCTCGAAGGCCGATTATCAGTACGAACTCATAAATCCGTTCCCGTTCGCATTGTTTGCAATCGACCATGAGAAGGATGAACTGAACATTATGCCGGCGTTCATGTGGATGTACAATATGTTTGCCCTTGCCCGTAATGACTGGAAGTACTCCACCCGCGATACCAGAATATTCAAGGTTCAGAATATAGAATTCGATACACTTGCCCCTGACAGTATGGAAGAGGCTGTCGAGGCTCGTCGCCTGCTTGAAATCTGGACAGCAAAAGCTTGGCTGCGCAAGAACGGCAGTCTGGTTGGAAACGAATCGGAAGAGTCACTTTCAGAGACAGGCCGCAAGCTTATGCATGGTGACAGACATGTCGTATACGAGCTTGAGATTCTGGGCGAGAACATAGAGAAAAGTACACGCAAGGTCGTTATTCTCAAGACCTACAAATCATATCATGCCTATGGTGACATGATTACCTATTATGCCGTCAAGAATGTCCTGAAGTATATAGAGAACCATCCCGATGCTGAACTATCATCGATAATGGCTCTTGCTGACGGTCCCAGGAACAAAAAATGGGTGAATTTGGGCGGTCAGCTGATGCCTGAAAAGGATTGTGATGCTTTGAGAGCCGACATTCGCAACGGCGTAGTCAACTCATGGAAGGAGATACACCATAACTACAATGAGATATGGAAAAGGTATGAGACTGACAGACTGATCCACTCGCTGCAATCGTATAGGGATGCTGTATGTGCCCTTCCGTCGACAGGCGAGGAGTGGCTGACTTTTCTTGACAGAGGTCTTGATATCCAGAATTTCGTCTGTACTCAGGTCTATGAATCACGCCGCAAGGATTACGAGAATATGTTCCGCAAGTCAACTTTCCGTAATGAGGAGGAGAGCATGGCTGCATGGGGACGGCTGGAAGACAATGACTTCATCAAGATGGAGACGGAAAAGACCCAGGAGATTATCGCTCGCATACAGAATCTGAAACGGGTCGTGATGAAAGAATTTGGAATGTGATCATATAGCTGTTTGAAAAACTAATTGGGATATAAGTTGATATTATGAATCTGAAAGAACAAAAGTACGCACAGTATGCATTGGTTAGGGAGATGATGGATACGGTTAATACCGTTGCAGAGTTCAACCCTGAGTGTTCCAAGGAAGTCGCTGCTATGGCCGGAAAGGCGGGCAGGCTGTATTTTACCGGAGAAGGTTCAAGCAGGATATTCCCTGCAAAGAACGCTCTGCGCAAGTTCAAACGCTGGGGACTTGATGTCAATTGCCAGACCGACGGTTCGTGGCAGTCACGCGAGTATGACCTTAGCAAATATGCGGTATTCCTCGCATCGAATTCCGGCCGTACCAAAGAGGTCACTCTGCTTGCAAAGAAACTGATGGAGGAGGGCAACGCGCTACGCTTCGGACTCACCGCAAATCAGGATACTGTACTTTCGACATTCTGTACATCGACACATGTACTGAACTGCGGATGGGAGAGAGCTGTGGCAGCGACCAAGAGTGTCGTGGAGCAGGCACTTTACTACGAATCGGTTCTGTGGAACATAGCCGGTCTGGACAAGAAGACGGAACTGGCTGCTCTTCCTGCCAAACTGGAGCAGGCACTGACAGCGCAGATTCCTTCTGAAATCGTTGATTGGGTACAGCAGGCCAACACAATCTACTTTGCCGGATATAACGACGGCGTAGCCGAGGAACTTACGCTGAAGACCAACGAGATTACCCGTCGCAAGTCGGATTTCCTTGAGGGTACATATGTGCTGCACGGTATAGAGGAAGTGATGCATCGCAATGACATCATCTTTATGGTCGATCCTATCGAGGGCGAGTACGAAAAGTTCCAGGAGTATCT
>JAZUJU010000086.1:0-25566 GCA_045642985.1 Bacteroidaceae bacterium
GTACCAGTCGCGTCCCTTGATGCGGTTCTTCCATGCCCGGAATACAAGGGCGTGCATCTTGCCTGCATACAGACAAGGAAGAGTAAGGCATCGTGTCTGGAATGAGAAGGGCAGCATCAGCAGCTTCTGCTCAGTGCTGAAGCCGAGTGGGGGATTGGTGTCAACCTCAATCTTGATCTTAAGGGTCTTCTCGGTCTGGAAGGACAGGCTATAGACATCGGTGTTATCCTTCAGAAATGCGGATTCGACCCTGCCAAAGGTGTTTTTGTCCTTCTTGGTGATGGTGACATCGCGTCCAAGCAGCTTCGCTTCCTCTATGATGGCCGGGAAATAGTCCTCGAAGTGGAAATCCGGATTCTTCTCCAACAGGGAGAAATCCATGTCCTCGGAGTATCGCCCCAGATTGTGGAATATACGTAGACAAGTGCCACCATAAAAGGCGGCTTCCTTGAAGAACCCGCTGCGGTACAGGCCGCTCAGGACTACCTGCTGCATTACTTCGTAGGTGGCATTCCGCTGTCCGTCAACGGTAGATAAATCGTGCTCCTGGAGCATCTGATTGAATATGTCGTTCATAATGAATGCTTGATGTACTTGATAAGTGTATTGATACTTTGTGGCTTGCGGCTGTAGGCCGCACAGGATTCGAGTATGGATAAGTCGAATGATGGCAATGCGTCCGTATCAAATCGGATGTCTTCTTCCAGATATAGGGCAGCGTCCTTCATAAAACGCAGTTCAAGGCCCTTGGTGCAATTTATCAGATCACACAAAGCCTTCTCTGGCGTTGCAATCAAGTAGTTGACTCCGTCTTCTGTTTCAGCTCTGACCTCGATAGGGAAGTATTCCTTGCTGCAGTTCCTAAAATCGAAATTGCCAGCCGGTGTATCAAAACTCCTGGAATGCTTCGTTGTCATGGAAAGCGTCAGATAAACATGCTCTGGAATCAACCCGTAATGGCGCAATGCTGTCTGAAGGCTTACATATGAGGGCCCGTAAAGATGATTGGCAATGAGATTCCTGTTCAAGGCCTTTCCAGTCTCATCCGGACTTGCAACATATAATCCTTGCTTCAGCCTGATAATGGTGCCTGCGGCCTCAAGCCTTCTTGCCTTTTCGCCTGTGAACTTTGTCGCAGGGAACAGCGAGGCAAAGACATTGAGGTCGAACGGGACGTTACCTATGTTTGTGAAAGGTGACATATATGCTCTTATTAAATCACTGTGCAAAAATAGCGGTATTTTGTACAGCAAACAAATAATTTCCTCTTTTTCTGTACGGGATACCGCTATTTTCCTTTTGAGGTCTCTGATATTCTTACTTCAGCGTAATCTTGTTCACTGTTTCTCTCTTCTTTGCATTCACAAGATCAGCATAGATCTGGGTCGTGGTCACATTGCGGTGAGTGAGCATCTTCGATACAGTGCTCTTAACGTAATTAGAAACAAAAACCTCTCCTCCGGAGTCGGGTGAGAGGTTTATGGTTCTTAATCGATTATCTCAACACATTCGCGACACATTGCATCTTGCTGGATAAGTATCTGGAGAACTCTTCTGAAATTCCCCATTTCGTTATCTTCTGCCAGCTGTTGCTCTGTCTTCTTTCCTATATGTCCTTTCTTGAAATATAGGTCTATGGCTTTGTTGATTCCATGAATTACAGTTGGCATGTCAAATATTTCAAGATGTTCTTCTGTACCTTTTGACTCGAAATGGATTGGATAGCTACGGTGTTTTGTTGTAATTGCACTGTTTTTCAATCCATGCTTCTTGTAGAATACAGTTGCGCTATCTTTAATGTCGGCATCAAGGGTCTCAGGAAGCTTAATTAGCAGTCTGGCTTTTGCGTAGGTTTTCCCTTCAATCTCAATTTTTGGCATATTCTCGACAATCCAATCGGCTGTCAATTTCACGAAGTTGTCAAAATACGAAATGGCAGCGACAGTAGATGGTAAGAGGCCTAAATGGCCAAGGTTGATGCTTTCATCCATCTGTTTTTTCAATTTTGACAGTTCTCCTTCAAAATCCCTTGTAGGGACAACGGTTCCATTTGTAGATTTTTCGGTCTCATAGTATACGTGAGTAATACCAAATAAGTCTGAAGGGAGTTTCGTCTCTTTCTCAATGACAATAAAAGCTCGGTCTATGCCAACACGTCCAAGGAATAAGCCATATTCGAATAGCATATTATCTCTTGGAATGTCAAACTCTTTACCTCTCACGATGGCTGAATCGTCTTTGGCAAAGATCATGATGCCGAAGTCAAATAGGCTTGCGGACTTCATGAGAGTATCCATAAACGACTCGTTACTCTTGAAAATATCATCAGACCAAAGATGACAATCATAGTCGTCTGAGAAGTAGTTTTTTATCCTTTCGGCAATTTGGAGGCTCTCATAAGAAGAGCCGATAAATATTCTTGGTTTCATCCTGTTATGCGTTTTCTAAATCTTGTTTAATCTGATATACTTCATTTTCCAGATTCTTTAGTGCTTGCACCTTGGTCGGGTTGTTTCGAAATACGTATTCGTCACCGACAACCGATTTTAGTTCATCCAAATGGTCGTCATGCCATAGATGGTACATGTGTCTCCATACAATCGACACTAATTGTTTGTAGTCGGCATTGCAGTATTCCTGAATCGGAATCGAGTAACAGATAGCATATATGTCGAAACTAGTAAGAGGAATATCTAATTCGGAATCAGTTCTTACATTTTTCAAAAATCTGATCATCCTCTTTAATCGTCCATTAGTGCTTGCACTTCTAGTATTGATACGAGAAATGCTTAAGAAGGGAAAGTCTGGACCTTCAGCATAACCTTTATCTTTGTTGTAGATCTTGATACCTCTTTTATCATCTGGCATGTCACTGACAATGTAATCATATGATTGGAACCATGATGAAGTTACTATATCAACGTCTCGATGTAGGTGTTGGTTCGTAATTTTCACAGCCTTTGGCTTTGATATGTCGCAAATAGAATAAGCGTCAGACATCACCTCTTCTATTGATTTTCTCAATTGCTTAAGGTCGTTAGAACAGTCTCCTTGATATGCGGAAAAGGAATTACTGAAATCTTGCAACCTATGTATTTCTGCATTTGTATGTGCATAAGTTTTGCTGAGTTCTTCGCGAACCTTATAAATATCTGTCCCATAGAATTTTTCGCAGACTACAAGGAGGTCTATGTCGCTGGCTCCTTTTATATGTGTGTCAGTCATGACAGAGCCTTGATACTCGAAAGAGATATTCGGTATTCTTGCTTGCAAATGCAGTTTGGCCATCTCTCCTGCTTCCTTCGTCCTCTTCGTGTATTCTGGACCAACTGCGCACATAGCGCGTTTTACGTATCTAACGACATCTCCATCATAGATGGTCTCGTTGCTAAACTCCCTTTGCTCCTGGAGCGGTAATTTGTCTGGATTGTATCTGCCAGACATTTGTTGTAGCCTTCTTGAATAATCCATGGGCTGATAATTTTTGTATACCGGGTCCTTAATCCGGTTTGTTAAGTATGACAATGTCGTCGCACATGACAAGTATTGACAATTGTTGTGCCAATAATAAAGTGCTGACAAACTGTCATTCTATTTGTAAAATTGGCAGAATATATGTTATTTTTCAAAATAGAATCATGCAAATATCGGTATATGTTATAATATATAGGAAATAATAACTATATTTGCGGTCCGAAATTGATTAAAACGTGAAATCATGATACAGGAACTCAAATTCAAAAACTTTATGTCTTTCAAGGACGAAGTTACTCTTAGCTTCGAAGCCACTAAAGACACTACTTTTGGGGATTACCATGTTGTAGAAGTCGCACCAGGCGTGCGACTCCTGAGATTTGCCATGGTTTATGGTGCAAATGCATCAGGAAAGTCAAACCTCCTTGAGGCAATAGACTTTCTTCAGGATTTCTTTTTTGCAAAAGCAAGTGACATCGCAGAACCAACGGGAGTAGTCCCATTCAAACTCGATGCTTTTACTCCAAATGAGCCTTCAGAATTTAGCTTGAAGTTCTATGTTGGAGGAACTAAATATTGGTATGAACTTAAACTTACTTCTAAACAGGTTCTGTCAGAGAAACTATATTTCTACGATTCTGTTCAACCAAAGAAACTATTCGATCGGACGCTTGAGAATGGTCAATCTGTGATTTCTTATAATCCAGCAACAATCAAAATCAGCGCAGCCGCAAAGGAGGAGATTTCTTTGAAGTGTCTGCCAAACATGTCATTCTTTGCAGCAAAGAGCCAGGTGAATCTTGCTATTGAAAAGGTAGACTTGGCTAAGGAGTGGCTTAGGAACAATCTCATGCCAATGATTCATCCAACATCCAGAATGTTTGACTATGCGAGCAAGAAGATGTATGATAACGAAGCTTTGAAGTCATATCTTCTTGATTTTGTCCATCAAGCAGATTTTAATATTTCAGATGTCAAATCTAACAAGGTGTCGGAGAAGATTCCTCAGCAGTTTGTTAATATGATTCTCGCGGATGATAACACTCCAGAAGAGGTTAAGGAAAAAATCAGATCAGAGCAATCTATAACACGAATAGAGACAATGTTTGAACACACCGTTCAGAACGAGCGAGGTATTGAGAAATATTTGTTGAGCACAGAAAGCCAATCGGAAGGTACAAAGAGAACATTTGGCATTGAGGCTGCCGTTTATGAGGCGATGGAAACAGAATCGTTCCTTTTTATTGATGAGATTGAGGCTTCTCTGCATCCGGAACTTGTTGAGTTTATCCTTCAAAAGTTCCTCTCAAAGAAGAGTAGGGCGCAGATGCTTGTGACAACTCACTATGACATGCTCCTAAACTCAGTTGGAGATGATCTTATCCGCAAAGATTCTGTTTGGTTTACGGAAAAGAAGGAAAACGGTAGCACTGACCTATATTCGCTTGTTGAGTACAAGGGACTCAATCGCATAGCTTCATTCCAGAAAGCATATAGAAATGGTGTTTTCGGTGCACTTCCAAATATTAAAGGATAACAGAAGCTATGGCACGAAAAATAAATGTTAAGGTCAAACGCGGACCAATGCCAACGATTATTGGTGCAGGTATTACCGAACAGTGGTATTTTACTCATTTAAAGTTCCTATACGACTATCAGATTAAAGTTCGTCCGAGATTCTTTGGTAAAGAGACAGCTGATGGAATTGCCAAGAAGATTGCGGAGATTCTGGCAGACGGAGGAATGGCTATATGCGTATTTGATGCAGACGTATCAACATGGAATGATATTGAAAGGCTAAAGTTGGAGAAACTTCGTGCCAGGTATTCCAAAAACAAGAATGTTCTTCTATGTGATTCTATGCCGGCCGTAGAGTATTGGTTTTTGCTTCATTACGAAAATACAAATCGACATTTTGGGACCTCTAAGGCTGCAGTTCAGGAATTAAGACAATACATCCCAGAATATGATAAGACAGAGCAATTCCTAGGAAATCGTAAGTGGGTGGCTGATATGTCTGGAGATGGCAGGCAAGACTTGGCTGCTAGTAGAGCTCAGAATTTTGGGGTGGAAGGTGAATCCTATTCACGGATATATCAATTGTTTGGCTTGCTTAACCCTAAAAAGAAATAGAAATTGCTCCATTTTAAACAATAATTAAAATAGAGCAATTTCTGTGTCAATCACTTAATACCAGTGTGTCTACTTCAGCGTAATCTTGTTCACTGTTTCTCTCTTCTTTGCATTCACAAGATCAGCATAGAACTGAGTCGTGGTCACATTGCGGTGCGTGAGCATCTTTGATACAGTGTAGATGTCCGTGCCGGCTGCAATCTGCAGGGTGGCGTAGGTGTGACGGAAGCAGTGAAACGAGAAGGGCTTGTAGATTCCGGCGTCAAGTAGCCATTGTTTGAGCGGATGCTGGGTCATGGTCTTTGTGAATCCTTTGAACACCTTTCCTTGCCCTCTGTAGCCGCAAAGGTCCAGAGCTTCGTCACTGATGGGGAGGGTGGCATCGGTTCCTGTCTTGATGGTCCTGATACGCATGCAGTAGCCGCCGTCAGAAGCCGGCATGATGTTCTCCCATTGAAGATTCTGAACATCGCTGAACCTTAGTCCGGTAAGGCAGGAGAACAATGAAGCCCTACGGAGAACATCGATCTTGCACGGAGTGGTGGCCAGCCTTTTCAGTTCTTCGGCGGTGAGGAACTCCTTGTGCACATCATCCTCGTCAATCGTTTCCAGATAGTCGTTGAGATTCTCCTTCAGGTACTTTTCAAGGTAAGCTTTCTTGAGCATTCCCCGGAAGTTCCTCCAGTATGCTGCAGCGGCATTGCGTGACAGTTTCTGGTTCGTGTGCTTGAGCTGCCTGGCACCAAGAAGGTATTCCCTGAACTTGTTGCACAGCTCGACTGTGATGTCGTTGAACGTGCATTTTCCATTGACGAATTTGCTGAAATGAGCGCACACAAATATGTATTTATCACCCTTATACCTTGAGTAATCGTTAAAGTACTTCAGGGCATCGGCATTGCGCTTTGTGTTGTCCGGAAGGTTGAACTCCTCGTTCAGAAGTGATATCTGCCTTTGGCAACGGATGGTCTCCGCCTTTTGGAGCATGACCTCGTTGAATTCCTTGAAAGCCGGATCTGTAGGGTTGTCGAAGATGTAGATGCCGAGAAACTCCCTGCGTGTCATCTTCATGGTCTTTGGATTGCGTACTGCCGGATAATAATCCAGATAGAGGCTGATGCGTCCGTTTGCTCCCGGACGCTGGCGAAGTGTTACCTTCGGACAAGTGTTTGAATAACTCATAACTGCTTGATTTAAATTAATAATGTATTGACTATGGTTTGTACTGAAAACCGGTACAAATCTGCATGGTGATATCGTGGTGGAAAAGGTGATATTGAAATAACCGCTTTCCACCTGCTGTTTTTCACAGCTTTGGAGAGGAGAAGGCGGCATCCATCTCCTTTCTGGAGAACTTGACATATTTCCCTTCCATGTGTTTGGGAATGCCGAATACTTTCACGTAATGGTAAAGCTGGTCCCTGGTCATCCCGAATTTCTCCATCGCCTCTTTCATGGTGTAGTATTGAGGCTTCTCCGGTTCGACCAGACCTTTGGCGATGTCAACGTGTGCCTTGGAGTAAAAGACCTCGCGCTTGACCTTCTTCTTAGGGATGCTATGCGCCGAGACGAAGGTATAGACAGCCGAGGTTGTCATTTTGAACTTCTCCATCAAGTCCGGTACGCTATACCATTCTGTAATAGACTCATCCGGTTTGTTCTTGATGACGAATTTGTCAATGTGGCTCTTGCTCCAGAGCGTCTTTCCCATGCGGAAGATCTTCGGGATATCCTTTTCTTTCCCTACTTTAAAAATCCAGCTTTCTGACACGCCGTACTTCTCCTTGATCTCCTTAGTGGTGTAGAATTCGGTAATAGGCTCGGAAGATTGTTTCGGGACTTTGGAGTAGGAGTGACTGGATAACATCGACTCGATGTCCGCTTTCCTGATTACTGTAAGTCTTGACGTAATCTTTGAAGCACAGAGTTGACCACGGTAAATAAGGTTGTATACTGTCATTCTTGTCAGCCCTAATAGTGCTGCTGCCTCTCTGACTGATAGATACTCTTTACCTTCAGGTGGAATGGTTTTCCCATTAATCGTTTCCGCAACTTTAGCTATTTGTGCCCTTCTAAGCCCGGCTTTGTAAGACTTCTCGTTGCACTTCTTACAACAGAACCTGGTAGTAACCTTCTGGGCATAAAACTCCCGTCCGCACCATTCGCAGATCTTCTTGATCTTGATTGTACTTGCTGCCATATTGACCTCATTTTTATTGTTATCGGTTCCGGTGATTTCGTCATTTGATTCAATCATCGTAAACCATTGTATACCATTGTCAAATTCCTCCACTACCTTGCTGACGTGTGCCAGCCCTTTATGGCTCCGAGGTACAAATGAGGTACAAAAAACGGCCAAAATCGACTGAAATCAAGACTCGTCTTGATAATAGGCAAAAATAAAAGGCGCTCATTATGAACGCCTTAGGTGGTATTTACTGATAGTTGTTAATCGATTGAAATCGGTATCTACTTTCCGATGCAGAAGTGCGAAAAGATGTTTTGGAGCACCTGGTCGGTGGTGACTTCGCCGAGGATGTCGGAGAGGTAGTAGATGGCTTCGCGGGTGTCTTGCGATACCAGATCGGTGGGGGTGCCGTCGGACAGACTGCGGCGGGCGCGGGTTATGCAGTCCAATGCCCTGTTGATTGCTTCGTAATGCCTTATGTTGGTGACTACAATCTCGTCTCCGCCGGTGCTGAATTTCGGTGCGGCATCTACTAATTGCCGCTTTAGGACATCGATGTTAAGTCCTTGTTTTGCAGATATATAAATACTGTTATCTGAAGCTGTGGCGAGATCGTTCTGCAGGTCGCATTTGTTGAGGATGCGGATCAGGGTCCTGCTGTTGCAGAGCGGCAGGAGGCGTTCCTCCAGTTCGCTGTCGTGGATTGTGTCGGGCTGGGTGCAGTCCATAAGCCAGAGTACTATATCGGCTTGTGAGACCTTCTGGAATGAGCGTTCTATACCCATCTGCTCAACGGTATCGTCTGACTGGCGTATTCCGGCGGTGTCGATGAACCGGAACTGAATGCCGCTGATTGTGGTCGTGTCCTCTATGCTGTCGCGTGTGGTGCCGCGGACATCGCTGACAAGCGCCCTGTCATCGTCTAGGAGCAGGTTCAGCAGCGTACTTTTGCCGGTGTTGGTGCGGCCTATTATGGCTACGGGGATGCCGTTTCTGATGGCGTTGCCGGCCTTGAACGAGTCGGATAGGGTGGTCAGGGTGGTTTCTATGTCGGCAGCGATGGCATCCAACCTAGTGCGGTCGGCAAAATTCACGTCCTCTTCGCTGAAGTCCAGTTCAAGCTCCATCAGTGTGGTCAGTTCAAGCAACTGGTTGCGCAGGGAACGTAGCTTCTGGCTGAAACCGCCCTTCATCTGGTTCATTGCCAGTCGGTGAGATGCTGCCGATGTCGATGCTATCAAGTCTGCTACAGCCTCGGCCTGGCTCAGATCCAGTTTGCCTGAGAGAAACGCACGCTGTGTGAACTCGCCTGGAAGGGCCTGCCTGCATCCGTTCATAACTAGCAGAGACATAACTTGTTGCGCTATGTACGCTGAACCATGGCAGGAGAATTCCACACTGTCTTCGCCGGTGTATGAATGCGGTGCGCGGAACACTGTGGCAACCGCTTCGTCCAGAATGCTGCCGTCGGGAGTGCTTATGGTGCCGAATGCCGCTGAGTAGGGCGGGCGCTCCGACAGAGCCGGACCGGATTTCGGCGTAAAGGCTATTTCCGCAGCCTTCAGGGCGTTTTGACCTGATATGCGTATGATGGTAAGGGCGCCGCCTGTTGGAGCCGCTACAGCGCAAATTGTGTCGTTTTGCTCAAACATTGGCGGAATCAGTGGGAGAGGAACTCTATTTCGGTGTTGCGGATGCGGACTTCGGTGTCACGTACATCACGCTCCAGGGCCTCCGTGTCGCTTTCCAGTTTGAGCAGGGCTGCCCGCTGGCTTTCCCGCTCTCTTTTTGTGCTTTCTGCCCAGTCGTCACGCTTCTGCTTCAGCTGCGCTTTGGACTCATCAAGTCTCTTGCGCATATCCTGCCACTTTGTGAACAGGGCGCGGGCCTCGCCGCTCTTGAAATCATCGGCCTTGTGATAGTCAGTAAAGTCATCTATCACGAATGCTGAATTGTTGCGGCTTTCGTTGGTTAAGTTGCTGTATGCCAGCAGCGTAAGCTTTTGCTGTGAAGTGCGGACCGCTTCCTGGTCAGTCTGGGTTTCCTCTATCGAAACCAGCCGTGAAGCCCTTGCAACCAGTGGTAGGCTGTCCTGCTCCAGATCATAGCAGGTTCTGGAGTCGTCAGGTATGAACACATATACGCAGACAGAGTCCTCCGGCTGGTTACGGTCTGTGGCAAACCAACCCAGACCGTTGACCTCGTCAACTACGTACATATAGTCGTTTGCACTGGAATTGAAGGGCATACCTATGTTCTCGGGCACCAGATAGCCGCCGGTATTGGTGTTGTAGCGGGTTACGAAGATGTCGTAGCCTCCAATCGATTCAGGGCCGTTGCTGGCGTAGTAAATGGTGACACCGTCGCTCTTGACAAAGGGGTAGCGTATGTCGGCGCTGTCGCCGCCTATTCTGAGCTGTGTGGCGTCAATCCACCCGTCGGGGCTGTGAAATGCCTGATAGAGCTGGAAAAGGCCGTTGTCCGGCTCCTGCCTTGTGAAGTATATTCTGCCACCGGTTTCCGGTTTGAACACATCGCCTTCGGCATCGTCTCCGAAGTGGTCGGAGTATCTTCCTATACTTCCGACTGATGTGTCTAACATATACGTTTGCAGAAAGTTATCCTTTGCAACTGCGAAGCTGTCAATGAAGCATATCCGTGCAGTGTTGCGGAACAGCCTGTAGGTCCGCTTGAGCCTTTCCACTTCGGCCTCGTAAATTGTTTCAAGAGAGTCGTTGTGAAGCGATTTGTCCGCCTTCATACCCTTGATCAGACTTTCATAGCTGTCAATGGCGGCCTGATAGTCGGCTCTGTCGTTATGATACAGCGCCAGATAGCGATAGGCCTTAATGATTTTCTTCTGTGCGGCCTTCTCCAGATAGGGGCGGCAGTCCTCGTCCCGGCTCCCTGTCTCGTAGAGGCATGCACCGTACCAGTAGTTGCGCGACGCATCGTTCGGAGACTGCTTCAGGTATGTCTTCATTATCGGCATTGCCGCCTCGTAGTCACCCGCTGCGAAAAGATTGCGCCCTTCCTGTAATGTTTGTGCGATAACTGACTGATAAACAATCAGTAATAGCAATGTTAGGAAGTATTTGAATAATCTCATCTGTTCACTTTTAGTCAATCTGCCGTTACGGAAAGCCGGAAAATCCGCTTTTTCCCGTCATTTCGGGGCAGAGTTACTATTGCAAAGGTAATTCACTTGCCGTAACTTTGCAAAAAATATTAATGACAATACAAAAATGAGGGGTTTTCTGACAGTCATTATGCTTGTTTGCTCGAATGTTTTCATGACATTCGCCTGGTATGGTAATCTGAAGCTTCAGGAGATGAAAATCTCAACGGACTGGCCGCTTATTCTGATTATTCTGGCCTCGTGGGGCCTGGCTCTTCTCGAGTATTCCTTTATGATTCCTGCCAACAGGATAGGTTCCGACATCAATGGCGGCCCGTTCAGCCTGGTTGAACTTAAAGTTATTCAGGAGGCCGTATCACTGGTGGTGTTCACACTGATTGTAACCTTCTGTTTCAAGACCCAGACCTTCCACTGGAACCATGTTGTGGCATTTCTCCTGCTTGTCGCAGCTGTTTTCTTCGCTTTCTTGAAAAAATGAGTTTGCGATAATTCATCGTTCTGAATATCAGCTACTTAATATAATACGAATGGGGTATCCTCTGTACAGAAGATACCCCATTCGTATTGCTTTTCCTGCCCTTATGCCTTGAGTTGGGCATCCATGCTGGCGGCTGCTCGGCGTCCGTCGCCCATTGCCAGAATTACCGTTGCTCCGCCGCGTACGATGTCGCCGCCGGCGTAAATCTGCGGTATGGATGACTGCATATTTTCGTTGACCGCAATCGTATTCTTCCGTCCGAGTTCCAGACCGCTTACCGATTTCGGCACAAGAGGGTTGGGCGATACGCCGACGGCCACAATGACCAGATCGACATCGATCGTTTCGGTGCATCCCTCCATAGGTACAGGGCTGCGGCGTCCGCTTGCGTCCGGTTCGCCGAGTTCCATCTTCTGGAGAACCACCTGTTTGACGCGTCCCTGTTCGTCACCTATATATTCTATCGGGTTATGCAGTGTCATAAACTCCACACCCTCTTCCTTGGCGTGCTTGACCTCTTCCAGACGGGCGGGCATTTCCTCTTCGGAACGGCGGTAAACTATCATTGCACGCTCTGCTCCGAGCCTGAGAGCTGTACGGACCGAGTCCATAGCGGTGTTTCCACCTCCGACCACAATCACGTTCCTGCCGAATCTGACCGGTGTGTCAGACTCTTTGGAAGCTGCATCCATCAGATTAACTCTGGTAAGGTATTCGTTTGATGATAAGATGTTTATGAGGTTCTCTCCCGGTATGTTCATGAAGTTTGGCAGACCTGCTCCGGAACCGATGAAGATTCCCTTGTAGCCCTCGTTGTCCAGGTCCTCGACAGTTACGGTCTTTCCGATTATGCAGTCTTTCCTGAACTCGACGCCCATCTTGCGCAGATTGTCTATTTCAACATCCACTATCCTGTTCGGCAGACGGAACTCTGGGATACCGTACTTGAGCACACCTCCGATCTCATGGAGAGCCTCGAAAACCGTGACGCTGTAGCCGGCTTTTGCCATCTCGCCTGCAAATGTCAGTCCTGACGGGCCTGAGCCTACGACAGCAACCTTGATGCCATTGGACGGAGCAGTCTCAGGAATTGAGATGTTGCCACTCTCGCGCTCGTAATCGGCGGCGAAACGCTCCAGATAGCCTATGGCGACTGCCTTCTTTCCCATCTTGAGCTGTATGCACTTCGATTCGCACTGTTTCTCCTGAGGACACACGCGTCCGCACACGGCGGGCAGTGAACTGGTCTTCTTGAGAACTTTAGCAGCAGCTAGGTAATTGCCTCGTTCTATGTTCTTTATAAACGAAGGAATTTCAATGTTTACCGGACAGCCTTCCATACAGGATGGGTTCGGACAGTCCAGACAGCGCTTGGCCTCGAGCAGCGCCTGCTCTTCGGTCAGACCCTGGTTGACCTCTTCGTGACGTATGTTGCGGCGGTACTGCGGGTCGAGCTCCGGCATCCGGCAGCGCTCTATTGCGGTACGCTCCTTCGGCTTGACCGCGTTGCGCAGTTCCTGACGCCAGGCGGCATTCCTGTCACAAAGCTCCTCGAGCGACTCTGTTCCGCTGGCGCTGCCTGCCGTGGCAGAACCGGTATCGGCGGCTTTGGCTGCCGGCCCAGCCACTGACTGCTCCAGCTTTGCCATCTCCTCTTTCTCTATGTCGCGGAATGCGCCCATACGCTTCAGCATCTCGTCAAAGTCTACCTGATGGCCGTCGAATTCGGGACCGTCCACGCAGACAAATCTGGTCTTGCCTCCGACACTGACTCGACAAGCACCGCACATTCCCGTGCCGTCAACCATAATGGTGTTGAGCGAAACATCGGTAGGAATGTCATATTTTTTCGTAAGCAGACAGACGAACTTCATCATTATTGCAGGGCCTATGGCGAAGCACTTGTCAACCTTCTCCCTGAGTATGATTTCCTCAATTCCGTTGGTAACCAGACCCTTCTTTCCGTATGATCCGTCATCAGTCATAATTACCACTTCGTCCGACGATTTGCGTACATCATCTTCGAGTATTATCAGGTCCTTGTTGCGTCCGGCCAGTACAGAGATGACCCGGTTGCCGGCTGCCTTCAGCGCCTGTATGATGGGCAGCATCGGGGCGACACCCACACCGCCTCCGGCGCACACCACCGTTCCGTATTTCTTAATATGGGTCGGCTGGCCGAGCGGGCCAACCAGGTCGGTCAGTTCGTCGCCGGGCTCGAGTTGGCACAGGCGGTGCGTTGTGAGTCCTATCCGCTGGACTACCAGAGTTATGGTTCCTTTCTCCTTGTCTGCATCGGCTATTGTGAGAGGAACGCGCTCGCCCTTTTCCCCAATTCTTATAATGACGAAATTGCCGGCCTTTCGTGTCCGTGCAATAAGCGGTGCTTCTACCTCAAATTTGAAAACATTCTCTGAAAACTGAACTTTTGATACAATTTTATTCATTTTCGTGACATTTTGTCAAATTCATACCATTTGCAAAGTTACAAATAAAAAAGGTGAGAGTACTATTTTCGTGCTTATTATATTGTTTTGTTGGTATTGAATCGCTATTTTTGTGAAAACATCGCACATTATTATAAAATATATGAGTTACCTGCATTTTGAAAAGACTTTGCTGACTAACCTCGAGGAGACACTGCCGCGCGAGATTCTTCGAACAAACAGATCCGGAGCCTATCATTGCACGACCATCATCGACTGCAACACTCGCAAATATCACGGGCTGCTGGTCATTCCCATTCCAGAACTTGACAGCGAACCGCATGTGCTCATCTCGTCGCTTGACGAGACTGTGGTGCAGCATGGAGCCGAGTTCAATCTTGGAATCCATCAGTACAACGGCTGCAACTTCAGTCCGAAGGGCAACAAGTATATCCGCGAGTTCAACTGCGACAAGGTACCTACCACACTCTACAGGGTCGGAGGAGTGCTGCTTAAGAAGGAGAAACTGTTCGAGCACAACGAGAACCGCATACTTATCAGATACACTTTGCTCGAGGCGCATTCCGAGACGACGCTGCGTCTGAGACCTTTCCTGGCATTCCGCAGCGTGCGTCAGTTCACTCACGAGAATCCTCAGGCCAGCCGTGCCTATTCCGAGGTGGAGAACGGAATCCGTACCTGTATGTATCCTGGCTATCCGGATCTCTATATGCAGACAAGCAAGGAGTGCAGATTTGTGTTCATGCCCGACTGGTACCGTCAGTTCGAGTACTCCAAGGAGCTGGAGCGCGGATACGACTCCAACGAAGATCTGTATGTGCCTGGCTACTTCGAAATGAAAATCGAGAAGGGCGAGAGTATAGTCTTCAGTGCCGGTGTCAGCGAGGCCAGGACTAAGGGCCTGAAACGTACATTCACCATCGAGGCCAACGAGCGCACACCGCGTGACAATTTCTATCACTGCCTGAAGAACTCGGCACATCAGTTTCACAACAAACAGGGCAAGCGTCACTACATTCTGGCCGGCTATCCGTGGTTCAAATGCCGTGCAAGGGATATGTTCATAGCTCTGCCCGGACTTACCCTGGCGCTTGGCGAGGAGTTCGAGTTCGAATCGGCCATGCGGACGGCGATGGAGGCCATTTACGATTTCATTAAAAACCGCGAAAAGAAATGCCAGATTGAGGAGATAGACAAACCGGATGTACTGCTCTGGGCCATCTGGGCTATCCAGCAGTATGCCAAGTCCGCTTCCCGACGTCAGGCTTGGAACAGGTACGGCAAACTGATGAACGACATTATCGAATTCATCCGTCTGAACCGTCACCGCAACTGTTTCCTCCACGAAAACGGACTGCTTCACATAAATGGTCGCGAAGTAGCCGAGACCTGGATGAATTCTACTGCCGGCGGTCGTCCCGTCGTGCCGCGCACCGGCTATGTGGTCGAGGTCAACGCTCTCTGGTACAATGCTCTGAAGTTCGTGGCCGATATGGACGGCGAGTTCGGCAAGCCGGATGTCAGGGACCGCCTCGAAGATATGGCGGCGCTTGCCGGTGAGTCGTTCAGGTCGGTGTTCCTGAATCAGTACGGATATCTGTTTGATTTTGTTGACGGAATGACCCCCGACTGGAGTGTCCGTCCGAATATGATATTTGCCGCAGCCTTTGACTATTCGCCGCTAGATATGGCGCAGCGCAAGGGCGTTGTCGATATCGTCACGAGAGAACTGCTGACGCCCAAGGGACTGCGTTCGCTCAGTCCGAAGAGCGCCGGCTACAACCCGAACTACGTGGGTCCGCAGCGTGAGCGCGACTACGCTTATCATCAGGGTACGGCATGGCCATGGCTGGCCGGCTTCTATTTTGAGGCTTATCTGAAGGTGTTCCGACGCAGCGGTCTCAGCTTTGTGGAGCGTCAGATGATAGGCTACGAAGATGAGATGACGTCGCACTGCATAGGCTCACTGCCCGAACTGTTCGACGGCAACCCGCCGTTCAAGGGACGCGGAGCCGTCTCGTTCGCAATGAATGTTGCCGGAATTCTCCGTACGTTGAAGATTATTAATGAATTTGAATAACACAGTGCCAATATGAAAGTTCTGATGTTTGGCTGGGAATTCCCGCCGCATATCCTGGGTGGACTCGGTACCGCAAGCTACGGTCTGACGCGCGGTCTTGCCCATCAGGGAGATGTCGATATAACCTTCTGTCTGCCGAAACCGTGGGGCGACGAGGACCAGAGTTTTATGAAGATAGTCGGAATGAACACCGTTCCGGTAGTATGGCGCAACCCTGACCGTCCGACCGTCGAGGCACGCCATCCGTGGATGGATGCATCTGACTACTACCGTTTCAGAGACCATATCTATGCTGACTTCAATTACATAGGTACCGACGATCTGGGCTGCATCAATTTCTCCGGACGTTATCCTGAAAATCTTCACGAGGAGATCAACAACTACTCGATTGTGGCCGGTGTCGTTGCCCGTACCGAGGAATTCGACATAATACATTCGCACGACTGGCTGACATATCCGGCAGGCATCCACGCAAAGATGGTCAGCGGCAAACCTCTGGTGATTCACGTCCACGCCACCGATTTCGACCGCAGCCGCGGCAATGTCAATCCCACTGTCTATGCCATCGAGAAGAACGGTATGGACCATGCGGACCACATCATGTGCGTAAGCGAACTGACCCGCCAGACTGTCATAAACAAGTATCATCAGGATCCGCGCAAGGTGTCCACTATGCACAATGCCGTGGAACCGTTGCCACAGGAAATTCAGGACATCAAGCCGATAGAGCATCCGGGCGAGAAGTGGGTGACTTTCCTCGGACGAATAACTATGCAGAAGGGTCCCGAGTATTTCGTCGAGGCTGCCACTCTGGTGCTGAAGCGTACCCGCGACATACGCTTCTGTATGGCTGGAAGCGGTGACATGATGCAGGCTATGATTACTCTTGCGGCCGAGCGCGGCATTGCAGACCGTTTCCACTTCCCCGGTTTCATGAAGGGAAAGCAGGTCTATGAATGTCTCAAGGCGAGCGATGTCTATATCATGCCGTCAGTTTCGGAGCCGTTCGGCATATCTCCGCTCGAAGCTATGCAGTGTATGGTTCCTACCATCATATCCAAGCAGTCGGGATGCGCCGAGATTCTTGACAAGTGCATCAAGGTCGATTACTGGGATATCCACGCTATGGCCGATGCCATCTACTCGATCTGCAACAACCGCTCGCTGTACGAGTATCTCAAGGTCGAGGGCAAGAAGGAGGTAGATTCGATAACCTGGGACAAGGTGGGAGAGAGAATCCTGAACAGATACAGACAGGTTCTGGGATGGCAATAATTATCAGTAAATAAAAATAAGCGCTATATGAAAACAATTTGTCTCTACTTCGAGATTCATCAGATCGTTCATCTTAAGAGGTACAGATTCTTCGATATCGGTACCGACCACTATTATTTCGATGACTATGCCAACGAGTCGAGCATTAACCATATCGCCGCCAACTCGTACATCCCCGCTCTGAAGACCCTCATCGAAATGGCTCGCGACAGCAAGGGCTATTTCAAGGTGGCTCTCTCACTCTCCGGCGTGGGCATGGAACAGCTTGAGCAGTATGCGCCGACTGTTATAGACCTGCTGAAGGAACTGAATGATACAGGCTGCTGCGAGTTCATTGCAGAGCCTTATTCGCACGGCCTTTCATCTCTTGCCGAGAACTGGGAAGAGGGCTTCCGCAAGGATGTCTCGATGCAGTGCGACAAGATATACGAACTGTTCGGCAAGCGCCCGACCGTGTTCCGCAACTCAAGCCTGCTGTACGATGACAATATCGGTGCAATGGTGGCCGGAATGGGCTTCAAGGGTGTCCTGACCGAAGGTGCAAAGCACATTCTGGGATGGAAGAGTCCGCATTATCTGTATCACTGCTGCCTGAATCCGGATCTGAAGATTCTGCTGCGCGACTACAAGCTGTCTGACGACATCTGCCTCCGCTTCTCCGACAAGTCTTGGGCTTCGTATCCGCTTATGGGCGATACTTACATGAACTGGATTGCCGATACTCCCGAAGATGAGGAAATCATCAACATATTCATGAACCTGAGTTCCATTGGCATTGATCAGCCGCTCAGCTCCAACATTCTGGAATTCCTCAAGGCTCTGCCTGAGGAGGCCGAGAAGCGCGGTGTGACTTTCTCCACACCGTCCGAAGTGATTGCCGCCCACGAATCTGTCGCTCCGCTTGAAGTGCCTTATCCTATGTCGTGGATGGACGAGGAGCGCGATATGAACTGCTGGCTCGGCAATGTGATGCAGCGTGAGGCCTTTGAAAAGCTCTACTCCATCGGCGACCGTGTGCGCCTGTGCACAGACCGTCATATCCGTCAGGACTGGAATTATCTGCAGGCAAGCAATAATTTCCGCTTTATGTCAACCAGAACCAATGCGGTGAAGATGGACAGAAGTATTTATGAGTCTGCGTACGATGCTTTCACCAACTATATGAACATACTTGCAGACTTCATCAACCGTGTGCACTGGACGATGCCCGCAGATCTTGATCTTGAAGAGCTGAATGCCTTCCAGACCACAATCCGCAACCAGGACAAGAAGATCCAGACTCTTGAAAAGCAGATTGCCAGACTGAAGGTTGCTAATGATGACAGCAAAAAGAAAAAGTCGAAAGTAAAGATTGTCCGTTCCAAGGAGTAATCTCCGGCATCGGCATATATCTTAAGGGCGGCTCTCGCGTATACGGGAACCGCCCTTAATTATGTCACTATGCTCTGATAGCTTTTGTCTTGAAATCTTACAGACTGATTGTCGTCTGTTTAGTTGGCTGTAAAATTAGTCTTGATGACCTTGATGGGCGTATGGTAGCCGTTGATGCCGCCTCGAAGCTTAACAAATCTCGGCGACTGGTCCAGACACAGATAGATGAGTGAGCCGCTGCCATCCTTTACAAACTGTACTGGAATGAGCATGATCTTGTTCCAGTCGGGATGCTCAGCCTGATATGCGGCCTTTCCCTCTTCGCGGGAGGTATATCCGTTGAGTTCAATCCATTCCTCACGCAGACTGGCGCATTTCATGATTATCCTTGACAAGTTGTTGAATGCATATTCGTTATACTGCGCGTTGAGCGTGGTGTAATACGATGTGATGTTGTCAACCAGCGACGCCTTTCTGAAGAATGTAGGTACGGAGTCCTTCATGATGAGAAGCAGGTTCTCGGGCATCGGCAGGGTGTAACTCTCTGACGACGGTTTGTAGCCCTTGAGAATCATCGTAGCTGAATTGATGATGTTGGCCGAGTTGTCGATGATTTCGTCAATAGGCAGCGTCATCTCGGTATAGATTCCGAACGGTGTCTTGATGTAACTGACATCCTGATCCTCTAACAGATTCTCCAAGCCGCTGTTGGTGAAGCGCGTTACCTGAAGGACCTCGGAGTTGCCGAGGAATTCTGCAACTGCCGACTCAAGCTGCAGCGTGTCGGCAGCTTCGGTTTCGGTCAGATGGTAGAAACAGACTTCAAGCTTGACCTTGTAAATCTTGAGCAGGTTCCCGTCACCCTGCACGCAGCGTACATAGAAGCCCTTGCAGATGTTCTCGATAAATGCCGGGGCGTCTGCGAACTTTGCAGGCCCGCCTTCGGAGTAGAAAGTGTTCAGCATTTTGCCTGCAACGGAGTCGGGCAGTGCTACTCTGATTGTGTTGACGTAGCCTGTCCTGCTGAGTATGCTGTCGCTGACGGCATAGTCAACCGGCGATATTGAAGCGCTTGTCAGCGGCTCTCCGCTTGGGTCGTAGTACTTGGTGGGGTCAATGTCGCTGTAGTAGTACTCGCTGGGGCTCAGAGTCCTGGTCAGAGGCCATATCTCAATCTTGAGCGCGTTGTCGGGGCTGCCTGCATACTCGTCGCAATAAAGTCTCAGATATGCACGGTACGGCTTCTTCCCTTCGAGTTCCTTCTTTACCCATTCGGGAAAATGAAACTTGTCAATGCCGTAGACCGAGTCGGGAAACACAAACCCTTCGGTGCAGTTGACCTGCGTCAGAAAATCGGCTTCGGTCCTGACTCCTGTTTCGCCGTCGGTAAATATTCCGAGGTAACAGTCACTGCTGCGGACCAGCAGTTCGCGGTCGGCGGGAACACTCCTGGAGACTGCGCAGTGTGTGGAGTCGAACATCTGGAGGATGTCTTCTTCCGGGATTATTGAACTGCCGATGGTTCCGGTGGATTCGCTGCACGATGCGAGTGCCGCTCCGGCCAGAATACCTGTCAACAATGTCTTTATCTTCATAATAATGTGTGTCGCGATTTACTGTTCAAAAAGCGATTCGTAGAAGGTTTCAAGCTTGCTCTGTGTGTCGATATGGGTAGAGCAGTCCGTTCTCGGTTTCTTGAGCTTGCCTGCATACTGGTACAGCTCCTTGTCGGAATTGCGGGAATGCTTCACGATACCGTCAGAGAACTCGATGGCTTTTTTCATCAGTTCCTCGTATCCGAACGGGGTGTCGAACTGTCTGATGTTTTCGGGGAGCATATTGCGGATCAGAAGCTTGTCCTTGTAGCTGTCAGGGAATGGCGTGGAGAATCCCTCATCGCAGAGGGAGAACACCATCTTGGTGTCACGGAATGCAGGTTCGTCCTTGAATCCCGTCTTCACATAGAGCGGGAGAAGTGCTGACATCCAGCCGAAGCAGTGGATGATGTCCGGATTCCAACGCAGTTTCTTGACTGTCTCAAGCACTCCGCGCGCAAAAAAGATTGTACGCTCGTCATTGTCCGGGTATTCGGAACCGTCACGGTCGTTCGTGAAAAGATGATTCTGGAAATAGTCTTCGTTGTCGATGAAATAGACCTGGAGCCTGGCAGCGGGCAGCGATGCGACCTTGATGAGTAGCGGATGGTCCGTATCGTCAATGATAAGGTTCATTCCGGACAGGCGGATCACTTCGTGCAGCTGGTTGCGGCGCTCGTTGATCGGACCCCATTTCGGCATGAAGGTGCGTATCTCGTGGCCGGCTTCCTGCATGGTGCCAAGGACATCCTTGCAGGTGCTTGAGATTTCAGACTCTCCTACGAAAGGGATAATCTCGCTCGATACGTACAAAATTCGTTTTTTCTCCATATCTCAATTTTTTCAGGCGACAGTTAGCCTATTTGGGAATAGAATGCAAAGATATAAAAAAAATCGATGATAAAAGCAAACACTTGGGCAGCCTTTTTGAAATGTGGCGATAAATGCTTTATTTTGCGCGGATTTTTAACAAAATGTGCTGTTTGCACGCACAAATACATACAACATGAAGATAATCAATACAATTGCTGAGTTGAAGGCTGTTCTCAGACAGGCCCGTTCCGAAGGCAAGTCTGTAGGACTGGTACCGACAATGGGAGCCCTTCACAAAGGACATGCCTCTTTGGTCCGCCGCAGTGTAGGTGAGAATGACGTTACCGTCGTTAGCGATTTCGTGAATCCGACACAG
The DNA here is from genome assembly GCA_045642985.1 of Bacteroidaceae bacterium. Lineage (GTDB taxonomy): Bacteria > Bacteroidota > Bacteroidia > Bacteroidales > Bacteroidaceae > Colenecus. Next base: position 21,370 of record JAZUJU010000086.1, read on the forward strand.
TTCAACGACAAGAATGACCTCAAGAACTATCCCCGCAATCTCGAGGCCGACTGCGCTCTTGTGGAGAGTATCGGCGCCCAGTACATATTCGCTCCTTCGGTCGAGGAGATGTATCCCGAACCGGATACACGCCAGTTCGATTTCACTCCGCTTGACAAGGTGATGGAGGGAATACAGCGACCTGGCCATTTCAACGGCGTCGCACAGGTGGTAAGTAAACTTTTCTATGCTGTCGAACCTGACCGCGCTTATTTCGGAGAGAAGGATTTCCAGCAGCTGGCCATTATCCGCGAGATGGTACGCCAGCTCGGACTTCCGGTGCAGATAGTAGGCTGTCCTATTGTCCGCGAGGAGGACGGAATGGCACTCAGTTCACGTAACATGCTGCTTTCGAAAGCAGAGCGCAAGACTGCCGCCAACATATCCCGTACGCTGTTCGCAAGCAGGAACTATGCTCACAGCCACGACATCAATGACACGAAAAAGTATGTCATTGATACTATAAACTCCATTGACGGACTTGAGGTCGAGTATTATGAGATTGTTGACGGAAATACGCTCCAGCCGCTCGATAACTGGGGTAGCGGCGACTATATCGTCGGCTGCATCACTGTCCACTGCGGAAATGTCCGTCTGATTGATAACATAAAATACAGGGAAAAATGCTGATAACCGTTCTCAAGTCCAAACTCCATCGCGTCAAGGTGACTGATGCAAATCTGAACTATGTGGGCAGCATCACTATAGACGAAAACTGGATGGATGCCTCCGGAATAATCGAAGGCGAACAGGTGCATGTGGTAGATGTAACCAACGGCTCGCGTCTGATAACTTATGCGATAAAGGGTGAACGCGGCTCACGCTGCATCTGCCTGAACGGCGCAGCCGCCCGTATGGCGTCAGTAGGCGACACGGTCATAATAATGTCCTATGCACAGATGACCCCCGAAGAGGCACGCTCATTCAAGCCGACGGTGGTGATACCCTGATCCGTCAGTCTTTGTCAGCACAAAACAAAGAGCATCCCGAGTTTCGACCCGGGATGCTCTTTTTGAACTGTATAGTATCCGTTATCCGAGCATGCTCAGAAGAATACCGGCGGCGACAGCCGAACCGATTACACCGGCAACGTTCGGACCCATGGCATGCATGAGCAGGAAGTTGCTCGGGTTCTCCTTCTGACCTACCTGCTGTGATACGCGGGCTGCCATAGGAACTGCAGATACACCGGCTGAACCGATCAGCGGGTTGATCTTCTCCTTTGAGAATACGTTCATGAGCTTGGCCAGCAGAACACCGCCTGCAGTGCCGAAGCCGAATGCCACGATACCCATTATAAGGATGAGGATGGTCTTGATGTTGAGGAACGACTCAGCTGTTGCTGTCGCACCTACAGACAGACCCAGGAAGATGACCACGATGTTCATCAGTGAGTTCTGCATAGTGTCGCTCAGACGGTCGATAACGCCGCATTCCTTTGCCAGATTGCCAAGCATCAGACAGCCGATAAGCGGAGCAGCGTCAGGCAATATGAGTGCAACGATGGCTGTGATGATGATAGGGAAGATAATCTTCTCGGTCTTGCTGACGGGACGGAGCTGCTTCATAGAGATGGCACGCTCGCTCTTGGTGGTCAGAGCCTTCATGATAGGCGGCTGAATGACCGGAACAAGTGCCATGTACGAATAGGCTGCGATGGCGATAGGGCCGAGGAGATGCGGAGCCAGCTTCGAAGTCAGAAAGATTGATGTAGGACCGTCGGCGCCGCCGATGATGCCGATTGAACCGGCCTCGGCTGGTGTGAATCCGAACCAGTTGGCACATACGAAAGTCATGAAGATGCCAAGCTGTGCGGCTGCGCCGAGCAGAAGGCTCTTCGGGTTGGCGATCAGAGGACCGAAGTCGGTCATTGCGCCAACGCCCATGAAGATAAGACACGGGTAGAGACCCATCTTGACTCCCATATACATTACATCGAGCAGACCTGCCTCCTTGAGAATGGCTCCGTAGCTGTGATATGCGGGGCTTGATTCGTCAAGGAACGCTGTCCATAGCTCTGCGTGGTACATGCCGGCAGCCGGAAGGTTTGTCAGCAGCATACCGAAAGCGATAGGGAGCAGCAGCAGCGGCTCATACTTCTTTACGATAGCCAGATAGAGCAGGAAAAAGCTGAGAAGCAGCATTATTCCCTGACCCCAGGTTATCTGCATGAAGCCCATGCTTTGGAAAAATCTGATTATATCATCCATTGTCTGTACTTGTTTGTATAGTCCACAAATGATATTAACCAAGAACTACGAGCAGGTCTTCCTGCATAACGTTCTGACCGGCGGTGACAGCAATCTTAGAAACGACTCCGTCACGGTCTGCCATGATTGCGTTCTCCATCTTCATGCTCTCGAGAGTGAGAAGAGTGTCGCCCTTCTTTACATTCTGTCCCTCGGTTACGAGAACCTTGATAACAGAACCCGGGAGCGGGCTGGTAACCTTGTAACCGCTTGCCGGTACTTCAACTGCCGGTTTCGGAGCGGCTGCTGGAGTTGCCTTGGGAGCAGCAGGGGCTGCTTTCGGTGCAGGGGCTGCAGCCGGAGCGGCTGCGGTTGCCACGGCCTCGATCTCAACGAGCTTGTCGTCCTGCATTACATTCTTGCCCGGCTCAACAAATACGTTCTTGACTGTTCCGTCTGCATCGGCCATGATGTTGTTCTCCATCTTCATCGATTCCATGGTCAGAAGGATATCGCCCTTCTTTACGGCCTGACCGGCCTTGACCAGAACTTTCATAATGGAACCTGGCAGCGGGGACTTGACGGTCACGAGACCTGCCGGCTGGGCTGCCTTTGGAGCTGCTGCAGCTGCTGCCGGACGGCGGATAGCTGCTGCTGGAGCCTCCTCTTTCTCTATCTCAACCTTGTAGGACTTGCCGTTTACAGTAACCTCGGCCTTATTGTCCTCAAGTTCATTGACGGCTGCCTGATACTGCTTGCCGTTTATTGTGAATTTGAACTCTTTCATTGAATTTCTTATTAATACTGTTAACGGTGCAGATTATTCATACCGTATGCCTTGTCATTCCAAGGTGAATAACGACGCTCAATGTTCCTGATGGTGATCTCGGTCGGCTCCTCATCATGCACTCCGTTGAAGTACAGATGCAGGGCCATTGCGACTGCTGCCAGATCGTCATCCTCCGAAACTGTCTTGGGAGCTGCTGCCGCGACGGCTGCAGTCTTTGGAGCTTCGGCCTTCTTCGGGGCTTTTCCCGATTCCATAATGGAACCGAAAAGCTTGAGAATCAGGATGAGGAATACCAACAGTACGAACACCATGCCGAATCCCACGCCTGTAACCAGCCAGGTGTGGCCCCAATCTACGACTAATGGTAATACTGTCATATCGTTCGCAGTTTAGAGTGGAATGTTGCTGTGCTTCTTGAGCGGGTTGGTCAGACGCTTGGTCTGCAGGTTCTCGAATGCGCGGACAATGCGTGCACGAGTGTAGCGCGGCTCAATTACGTCATCGATGTAACCACGGTTGGCTGCCTGGTAAGGAGAAGCGAACTTGTCCTTGTACTCGGCCTCCTTCTCGGCGATGTACTTCTTCTTCTCTTCAGGATCCTCGATAGCCTTGATAGCCTTAGCCTCGAGAACTCCTACTGCACCGCTTGCACCCATAACGGCAATCTCTGCGTTCGGCCATGCATAGCACATGTCGCCGCGCAGCTGCTTGCAGCTCATTACGATGTGGCTGCCGCCGTAGGACTTGCGGACTGTTACGGTCACCTTTGGAACTGTAGCCTCGCCGTATGCGAACATCAGCTTTGCTCCGTGGTCGATGATACCTGCATACTCCTGACCTGTACCGCAGAGGAATCCAGGAACGTCAACGAGTGTCAGAATCTGGATGTTGAAAGCGTCGCAGAAGCGTACGAAACGGGCTGCCTTGCGTGATGCATCGCAGTCAAGAACGCCTGCAAGCCAGCTCGGCTGGTTGGCGATGATACCGGTTGAACGGCCGTTGAAACGTGCGAAGCCGCAGATGATGTTCTTTGCGTAATCCTTCTGAACCTCCATAAAGTCACCATTGTCAACGATAGCGTAGATGATGTCCTTCATATTGTACGGTTTGTTGGGATCTGCAGGAACCATATCGTTCAGAGCGTCCTCGATACGTGCGGGATCGTCGGTGCACTTGACC
>JAZUJU010000087.1:0-3133 GCA_045642985.1 Bacteroidaceae bacterium
CTGAACAAAGCGGCTGACTTGCCGCATCTGACACCGGAAGCATGCCGCGAGCTGCTACCGGACAAGTGGACGAAAGGATGAGCAGGGAACATAGCCCTGCTTTATTTATGCAACGGCTACGTCGACGCGGAGACGCTTACCTTTAGAAAAAGCAACCCCCTCAGAGATAGTCCTGAGGGGAATTTCTGTGATTCAGTTGGGATTCGAACCCAAGACCTACTGCTTAGAAGGCAGTTGCTCTATCCAGCTGAGCTACTGAACCAGCCTTTTACGGGTGCAAAGTTACTCTTTATTGACTAAATAGACAACTTATCTCTGAAAAATGTTTTTATCGGTGTCTGATAGTATCCTTAGAATGAAAAGTGCTATCTTTGCATAATATGAAGAAAACGATTGCAACGGCGCAGGCTCCAGCCGCAATAGGGCCATATTCTCAGGCTGTAGAACTGAATGGAACAGTCTTCGTATCGGGACAGATTCCGGTTAATCCAAAGGACGGCACTATGCCGCAGGGCATTGAGGCACAGACACGCCAGTCTCTAGACAATCTGTTCGCAATTCTGGACGAGGCAGGTATGACATCGGACGATGTGGTCAAAACGACGGTCCTGCTTGCGGACATAAGCGATTTTGGCGCGATGAATGCTGTCTATGCTGAGTATTTCAAGGGCGACAAACCGGCCCGTGCATGTTTTCAGGTCGCTGCTCTCCCAAAGGGCGCGCTGGTTGAAATTGAGGCTGTCGCCGGAAAATGACAGGAAGGTAAGTTTTTAACTGATTAATAATAAACATTATGGCAAACAAGTACGCCGGTACCCAGACCGAGAAAAATCTGGAAGCAGCATTTGCTGGTGAATCACAGGCACGCAACAAGTATACCTATTTTGCAAGCAAGGCCAAGAAGGAAGGTTTCGAGCAGATTGCAGCTCTGTTCGAGGAGACTGCTAACAACGAGAAGGAGCACGCAAAGCTCTGGTTCAAGGAACTTGACGGCATCGGTACAACAGCCGAAAATCTCGCAGCCGCTGCCGATGGCGAGAATTACGAGTGGACTGATATGTACGAGGGCTTTGCAAAGACTGCCGAAAAGGAAGGCTTTCCTGAACTGGCCTGCCGTTTCCGTCTGGTTGCAGCTATCGAGAAGCGTCACGAGGAACGCTATCGCGCACTTCTGAAGAACATCCAGACCGCTCAGGTATTTGAAAAGTCCGAGGTTAAGGTTTGGGAATGCCGTAACTGTGGTCACATTGTGGTCGGCACCAAGGCGCCGGAAATCTGCCCGACCTGCCAGCACCCGAAGGCATACTTCGAGGTACACAAGGAGAACTTCTGATCCGCCAACCTGGCGAAATACAAAGCGCGGCTGTCTGAATAATTTCGGACAGCCGCGCTCAGTTAATCAGTGACGATTATCCACATTACCGCTTCCCCTTGAAAATGAGTACCCGCAGTGATCCGCGGAAATTGAAGTAGTTGGTTATCCAGTCAAACAGTACCAGCAGTTTGTTCCGAACTCCAAGAATTGATCTGAGGTGAACGGTCATCCAGAGCACCCACGCAAAGAAACCGCTCATTTTCACCGAACCTAAATCTGCCACAGCTTTATTGCGTCCTATGGTGGCCATTGAACCCAGATTCAGATATTTGAACTGCTTTGGTTGTTTCCCAGTAAGTTCCGCCTTCAGATTGTCTGCAATGAGTCTGGCCTGCTGTATTGCTACCTGAGCCAGCTGAGGGTGTCCGTCGGGATACTTTTCTTCGGATGTCAGTGCTATATCACCGGCGGCGAATACATTGTCCATACCTTTGACGCGCATAAATCCGTCACAAAGAATCCTTCCGCCCCGGCCCAGACTTGTCTCCGGAATTCCATCGATTGTGATGGCCTTTATTCCGCTTACCCAGATTAACAGTTTTGACATTATTGACGAGCCGTCATCCATAATGACAGATTCATCCACATAATCTACGACACGTTTCCCCTTGATTATGCTGATGCCCATTTTTGAAAGTTTCTTCTCGGCATAATTGGACGCGTGGACGGACATGGTTCCCAGAATCTTAGAGCTGATAAGGAATATCCGTGGAGATAAATAATCTTCGGATTTGAAATTTTTAGGTAACGCAAACCGGCACATCTCGCTGATGATTCCCGCTACTTCGACTCCGGTTGCACCGCCGCCGACAATCACTATGTTCCTGTAATATTCACGTTCGTTTTCGGGAGCGTTAAGCGCGAATTCGAAATTCTCAATAATGCGGTTCCGCAGGTACATCGCCTCTTCGACTGTCTTCATCGGAATACCCGCCGCGCGTATGTTCCCGTTGTCCGGAAAGTTTGAAGTCGCACCGGCACAGACTACTAGATAGTCGTAAGTGATATCACCTATTGATGTCTGAAGTGTCTTGTTCGTGTCATCCACACGAATAACTTCCGCCATCCTGAAGAAGAAGTCTTTCTTTTTATGGAAAAGCCTTCGAAGAGGAAAGCATATTGATGCGCCTTCCAGACCGGAAGAAGCCACCTGGTATATAAGTGGCTGGAACTGATGGTAGTTGTTCTTGTCAATCAATACTGTCTGAAACAGTTTTGAATCAAGTCGTCTGGCTATTGAAATGCCGGCAAAACCACCTCCGATTATGATCACACGCTTTTTCTTCGTCTCAGGAATATAGAACCCCATAATTTCGGTTTTTCTGCAAAGGTATCATATTTCTGCCTTATATGCAGTTCGCTTGTCGGTGATAAATCTCTATATTTGCTAAAACTTATCAGATTAGAATATGAGGAAATGTTTTTTATTGGCCTTGGCTGCAGCCTGTCTTCTGGTATCTTGCGCAAAAATGAAGAGGAACAGCCACATGGTATCGGGATCACCCCTCCTGAGTTTGACACATCGGATGCCAATATCCATCAATTGATCAACAATACGGTCTATATTCCGAATTCCATTTCAGGATCCCTTTTGGAGAAGTCCTTGTCCGCCAGATGCAGTAAGATATCTCCTACGCTTTCTGATGCAGACATTATGATCATAACCGATGATATAACTCTCGCTAATGACACAAAAAGCATAGCCGGGATTGCGAAGGCCCTTCTTTCCGGAAAAGTTGTGGGCTATGTCAATCCTTC
>JAZUJU010000088.1:0-16703 GCA_045642985.1 Bacteroidaceae bacterium
CGTCTTACCTTGATGAACACACAGTCGATGAAGACTACGGGATAGTATGTATCAAGCGTCCTGTCGAGCCATTCTGCGACTTCTTCACGCATGTACTGGATCATCCGCGATATGCTTGACTTGCTGTAGTGCTCGCCGTAGATGTCATCGAAGATCTCTCCCACTTGAGACTGCGTCAGGCCCTTGGAATACAAGGCTCCTGCAAGCCTGTCGCACTCTTCCTCCTGGTTCTTCAACACTGCAAGTATCTGCGGATGGAAGTTGCCGTACCGGTCTCTAGGTATCCTGAACTCCAGCTTCCGGCCCTGCCCGTAGGTGTGGCCCAGACGATAGCCGTTCCCTTTGTTCCCGTCACGCATATCATGCAGGAACTCGGTGCGTTCTGCCGCCATCATGCTCTCCAGCATTATTTCAAAGATGTCAAGCCGTGCTCACGCTCCGCGTGCTTGCACATTAGCTCGGAAATTTGTTCCTTTGTGAACTCCATGGTCAATAATTTTTAAGATCGTTTGTGATTTGGCTTTTACAAATATCTTAAAAGTTGTTGACCTTATTTCTTTTTACCTATTTAGACACACTTTTTGGGACACTATCAATGAGACCCATTTTAGGCCTCAGTGGCCCCGGCAAGCAGGTCATACCATAGCGAGAAGCCTTTCTTGTTGGTGTAAATGATGGAATATGTGGGCTCAGCTATAAAATATTCATCTTCCCCGAAAGAATAGCTACCGTCATCCGACAATATCGCCTCTGCCTCGCGCAAGAATGTCCTGCAACGCACTTTTGCACCTCTCAGCGGCACCAATTTCCCTTGCCCGGTATCAACCGTTACGCAGCCCCTGGGAGAAACAGTGCTGCCAACACTGGCTGAGGCTTTGGAAGCCGTGTCCGGATTGCGCATCAACGGCCACAATGGCCACGATTGCCGTAACAGCCAATGCAAATGTCCTGATGAGAGTTTTCATAGTTACAAATGTGCGAAAAAGAATCCGGACTGTCACTTGTATGTGTGGAGGCTGTACGGGGCTGATGGCAGGTAATCTACGCCGTACCAGGTCATCTGCATGGCTAGGAACGAAAGGATGACCGCGAATGCTGCGAACCGTCTGGCCTGCTGCGGCAGATGGGTTGCAACGAGCGTGATGAGCCATGTAACAGCAGCCCAGCACTCCTTGCCGTCCCAGGTCCAGTAGTCGCCCCAGGCCCTTTGCGCCCAGATGGCTCCGCAGATCATACCGAGCAGAAGCAGCGAAGATGCTGTGGATACCAGTCTGCCTGCAATCCGTATGGCCCATTCTTTGCCGCAAAGCTTGAAGATCTCCACTATCACGGCTATTGCAAGCAGCGAGTATGCCACCATATAGATGATGATATGCGGTATGAACCACAGGCTGCGGAGTGCGGGAACAAGAGTGCCTAGATTGATTTTGGCCAGGGATATGATGCCGAACAGGAGCGCTGTGGCAAGCGCGACAGGTATTACAGCCTTGCTCTGCCAAGTGTGCCTGAGGCTGATGACTGCGCCTGAGACAAGTATCAGCATACCGATGGATACAATCGGTAGCCAGGGGTCGCGGACTGTCTTGAGCACGCTGTATCTGCCATATTCTCTGTCAAATCCATACTGATATATCAGATAACCGCGATGGCGGGCCGGATGGTTGACGCTGGTCCGTACCTCTGTGCCGTCGAGTGAGAGTGTGCTTGTGTATTGTCTGGGACTCGTTCCGTCATCGTAGTAATCTGTCGTGAACCCAATCAGCCTGACATCGAACGGCAGAGTGACTGACATCCCGCGGATGTCTGTGGCTGAATGTGATGATTCCTCGGCCGTTACGCTCATCCGGGCATCGGTCCGGTCCGGTGCTCCGAAGAAGCCTCCTGCAAGTACAAGCAGCAGCCCGGAATGGCTGAGAAGGAATGTTAGCGAGCGCTTTTTCCTGATGCCGTCAATCAGAGTCAGCCCCAGACAGAACATTGTGAGCAGCACCAGCGTCAGAAAGCTCCAGTGCCTGAACAGACGGAGCTGCCAGGTCCCTTCGACTGCCAGCATTACTGCAGATATGGAAATCAGCAGAACGGAACATTTTCTGCCCGACAGGAAAGTGATGAGCCGGGAGCGTGAACCACTGATGCCGGCAAGCAGCACTCCTGATACGAAGACAACTGCAAGAATCAGCGAGACAGGAAACCCAAATATGTCTGTATTGATAAGCATACTCTTTGACAGAAACATTATTCTCAGCGGGTCAGAGAGAACTTGATTGCAAATCCGAAATCGTGTGTCGATGTGGGGAATGCCGATGTGGATACCAACGGGAAGTTGCTCTGGTAATTGTAGTACATGTTGAAGGTGAGCATCTTGCTGAAAGTATAGTCGGCGCTGAACGCTACCTTGACGGCCTTGTTGCCGCTTGTCGCCTGAGTGGTGCCGAGTGCAATGGAGCGGCAGAGCGCGTTCTGGCTCCGGTACGATACATCGCAGTTCAGGTTGAGGTCGTTGCTGACCTTGTTCCGTCCGCTGCCCTGGACAGCTCCCAGCATCTTGAGGTTTACAATCTTGTAGCCCGCACCCAATACGATGTCGTCCGACGTGGTCTCGACCATCTGGATGGCGGTCATACTCAGATTCAGAACGCGGGTCTTGCGAATCTCGAACTTGCCGGTGATGCCGCCGTTTGTCGTCATATTGACACCGATGAGCGGCGAGAAGGACTCGTTGATGGATACGGATCCGATGTCGTACATTCCGCTAGGTACGGGATTGCCCGAAGTGGCATCCTGAATGAAGCCTATGCCGTCCATATACTCAAGGTAGGTGGAGAAGGTGTTGAAACTGCCGACTGAATAGATGCTCTTGTATCCGTGCGTGATATTGAAGCTCTTGAAGTTGTTCTTGAAGAAGACCACCTTAGACAGTCCGCTGTATGTGACATTCCAGTTGGGTAGCATGGACAGCATGGACGGGAAAATGTCAAGGCTCGATGACGATGCGTTCCTGCCGGTATATGCCGCGAGGAAGGCCGGTATCATCACATCCGACGAATACTTGTTCACGCTTCCGTTTGCGGGGTCGTAGGGCTGATCCGGAAGAGAACTGCCCTGAGGATATCTGCTGCCCTGATAGCGCGACTCAATCCTGTTCCGTATCACTTCGAGATTTTCGACGAAGCGGTCAAAGGCTGCCGATGCGTAGTCGTTGGAGGCACGGTGAGATTCGAATGAGTTACCTATGGTTATGGTGGTCATATTGAAGGTTCCGGTCCGGGTCTGCGGCATACCTTCGTACATATACTGTATCCGGCGCGCGTCGCTCTTGGTCCAGCTTGAGTTCAGGTCTATCTTGAGTCCCATAATCGGCTCCACGGTCATCTTGAGCTGCAGATCGCGTGCGCTGTTCGATGAGGCATACTGGGCTACGCTGTCGTTCTTGAGCAGCCAGCCGTTGTCTGCTGCCTTCCGCAGATAGCTGTCGTCGGTGAAACCGAAGGCGAAGCCGAGTCCCGGGGCCAGTCCGCCTGCCGTGTTGCCCTGACCGAATACCTTGCCTGCGCTCGGCATGAAGCCGGGGAGAGACATCGCATAGTCATCCTTGAACGAAACGGACAGGTTCCTGACAAGCATCAGGAAGCTTGTGGTGAACTGCAGCGCATCCTCGCGCCGGGTGTCACTTAAGCCGTTCTTTTTCTTGGGATTCTTGCTGACAGTCACCCGTAGCTTGACGGAATCTTTGCCGGTGATGGCTATGGTGTTGGCATCCTTGACCTTGTACTTGAGCTTGTATGTCTTGCCGTCGGCCGTAACGGCTACGATTTTCGGGGTCATGGTCTTGCGTCCGTGCTCCAGCAGAAGAGTGGAGTCGGGCAGCAGCTCGATTTCCTTGTCGAATTTCTCCCCTTCTTCCTGAGGCTTTCTGATTTCATCGCTGCGGGTAGTCCTGCTGGAGTATCTCTGGTTGACTTTGCGCAGATATTTGCTCTTGTTGTACAGCAACTCGAAATCCAGCCTGCCGTTGGCAGAGACGACACGGTGATTCGATACAAGATTGCCGAATGTGGTTCCGTTGGCGTAGGTAGTACCTCTGTCCCAGTTGTAGCGTGCGTTATAGCTGACGCTTGCTGTAGTCCAGTCGAGAATGGGCAGCTTGTTGAGCGGCAGCTGGTAACTTGCCGAGAACTCCTGCTGATAGTCCAGTGGCTTGCCGAGCTGTCTGATGCTGGCCTTTACTGAATCTTTCCAGACTTCGTACTGGTCTGGATACAGGTCCTTGTTGACTACGCCGTAAGGCTCTTCGATTTCAGCCTGAGTTTTGGTTGAAAGCGACATCTTGAGGCTTGGGAACAGGTCCCAGTTGACCGACAGGCTGCGGTTCCAGTAGAACTGCTGCGAGAAAGTGACGGGGATGTTGTTCTCCTGTGACGAGAATTCCAGATTGCGCTCCTGCAGTTCGTGGTACGAACGTGTCATATCGGTGTTGAGCGATATGCTCTGGGGTGCGGGCGCAAAGGCGAAGTCTTTGATTATCTTGAACCATTCCGACTTTTTGTTCTCAAGTTTGAAAGGTTTGATGAAATCCAGAGCCGGAGAGTAGTTATAGCTCAAGGCGCCCTTCCACTTCAGGTCCCTTTCGTATTCAATGGTGCTGCCCGAATTGTCCTGCGTTGCCCTGGAATAGCTGATGGACAGGTTGGCTGGGTCGTACGGCATCGGCTTTTCGGAACGGATGTTGACTGTGGCTCCCGATATGCTGAGGTTCTTCTGGACCATACTCTCCTGAGTGATGCTCCTGATTGAATCGCGCTGGCTCTCTTCGGGATATGAGTCAATCACATCGTCAAGTTCCAGGTCGGTGTCGAACGGGCTGTACTGCGGCGATGTATTCTCGCGCGTGTACGAATAGTAAAGAGGTATCGAAATCTTAGCCTTTTCGGGAAGGAATCGTCCGACGTTCACATTTGTCGTCACGGAATAGCGGTAATAGTTGTCGGTAGAACGTTCTGCTACTCCCTGTTCCAGACCACCGTATCCGGCACTGCGGTACATTCCCTTCAGATCGACTGTCGCGAGGTCGGATACCTGAACATTGAGATTTCCCTGTGCTGCTGAACCTCCGTGACTTTCGTAACCTACCAGTCTGAGCTCGTTCACCCAGACTTCGGCGGAGCACTTGTCAAGGGAGTTGTTGCGCACACCTATCATTATGGCACGCACGTTGCCTATCGACGGATTGCCGATGATGCTTATCCTGTTGTTCGGATGCTCCGGGTCATAGTCTGTGAAGAATCCGCCTGCCGCCACCGAAGCGTCGGCATTCCGGGCTGCGTTGCGCTTGTTCTTCAGGTCGGTCAGGACGCTGAGCGGAATGTCCAGCATATTGTCGTCGGGCCATACCATTCTGCGGTCGCTGTCGCTGTCGCCGTTGTAGTAGCCGGGAGCTGTCACGCGCAGCGGAATTTCATATTCGTAGAAGTTGCCTGAATAGTCGGAACCAAGTCTGATGAAGACCGACACGTCTCCGTCTTTGATGCCCTTGATGTCGTCCATAAGCGCTTCGGCGTGTGCGAACATCTGCAGCCTTTCGTAGCGGCGAAGGTCCAATGCCGCCTTCTTATAGATTCCGCGGGCGTCTCCGGCGTTAAGTTCCTTGACGGTAAGGCTTATTGACTGCTCGTTGTCCTGAACAAGCTGTGTCTGTGTGGGGTCCAGTATTCGTGTGACACCTGGAGGAACAACATAGTTTACCGGTTTGTGGTCTCCGTTGACCTCGATGTTGACCGATGCGGCGGTGATGGTTCCCGACTTTGACGCTGTCCTGACAGTCGGGTTGCTGATGGTCTGCTCGTAGATGCGCCACTGGCTGGTCATCAGTTTGAGAGTACCGAAACGCAGGTGGGTCTCATCCTTGAATCCTTCCAGATACATTCTCATGAACCTGATGGAACTGAATCCGCTGATGCCGCCAATATTGCTGCTGTACTGGTTGATGGGCACACGGAAACGGTACCACGTGACTTTCTCGGTCTTCTCGTTGCGCAGCTTGACCATCACCTCGCGCTTGTCAACAATGAAATTCTCGCCGACTTTCATATCTTGCGGACGCAGCGATACCTTGTAGCTGAAATACTTCTCGTATTCATCCATCGTATAGTCAGAGTTGGCATCCTCGACATCAGGAGTGGTCTTGGCCGAAGTGTTGTATCTCTGGTTCGTATCGTCGGAATTGGGCGAGTTGCCTTCGGTTCCGTTGAATCGTCTGTAACGGTTCAGAATGCTTACCTGAGCATCGTCGTAATCGTCACCGCGATAGTAGTGGTAGTTATCGTTGGCGGGGTCGTCGTAGAATTTGCGGTAAACGGTGTCGGGCATATTGAGCCGTTCGAGCGCATCCAGATAGTTCCTGTATGACGGGAAATTGCGCTCGTCTTCGGTGGACAGACCGTTGAGGCCGACATCCTGTTTCCTGCGGTTGTCGATGTCGCTGTTGTCGAACGCGTAAACCAGACTGGTGACTGTCGGGACACGTCCCCAAGCGGTCTCCTCGTAGCGGGTGTCATCGTCCTTGACCGGCAGACCGTTCTCGAACGATTTCTTTCCGTCCTTGAGCACGTCTTCGGATATTTCGCCCAGATTTATGTAAAGGTCACCTCCTTCGACCGTATTGTCATATACGAACGGGTCCAGCAGCCAGAACTCGATGTATTCGATGTTGGCCATCTCAAAGTCGGTGGTTGACAGGCTGCGCATAATGCCGCCCCAACTTGTCGCGGGTCTCGGCAGTTTTCCCTCTTGGGTAAGTTCCGGGTTCAGGTTGTAAGGACCGCGCTCGTCGGGGTAGTAGGCAAGGTTCAGAATGGACAGTGTGGTGGCTTCGCTCGATGTGGATTCCTTGTTGGGATACAGTTCGCGTTCATAGACCTCACGGACATAGTGGTTGGACAGCTGGTCCAGGTCATTCTTGATGTGCGCAGGGGTCAGCGGTGAGTTGCGTCGGGTAAACAGCGGGTCAATCGTAAACCAGTTCAGCAGGGCGCGGTGGAAGCCGCTGCCAACTCCATCAGCCTTGTAGTCGTCCAGTACTGAAGGCACGGATGCCAGAGACCAGGCTCCCGGATGGCTGATGTCAATGCCCGATTCTGCCGCCTCAAAATCGTCTATGTACGAGGCGCTGCCCTGAACGCTGCCGGATACCTGCGAGAACAGTTTGGCAAATTCGGCGCTGAGTGATATTCTGGATGGCTGGGTCGCATTCACGAACGGCAGTTTGTCGAACAGGTTCGTCAGACCCTGACTCTCCTTCTTCCAGCTCAGGTTCGCTCCGAGCATCGTGTTGACCAGAGGCTCGTCTCCCATTGTCACCTTGCTGGTCAGCGGCTGCTCGCTCAGGTGCATCACGGTACCTCCAATCTGGAAATTCTTGTTGAATTCGTATTTCATGTTCGCTCCGAGCATAGTCTTGCGCTGCATGCTGTATTCCGTGTTGCTCTCGAGCGTTACGCTGACGGCCGTGCCTGCATCGATTATGCTCTGATTGATGATGGTCACCAGTCCCATACTGTAATCGACTGTGTAGTCAACATTTTCGGTCAGTGTGGCGCCGCCTGCCGAAACCACCACCGATCCGCGCGGAATGTTGTATGCGCCCAGTTGGATGACATTGCTCGCACTTCCGGTAAAGTGTCCTGTCAGGAAGAACTTGTCCTTGTTGGCAACACGTTTGGCAACCGTCTTGGTCGAGTCGTACAGTTCTTTGAACACATATCTGTCGGATATGGCCTTATTGCCGATTATGTTCTCCAGATGTCTGCCGAAGGGCTCTACAACCGGGAATATGATGCGTCCGGATGACGAATTTACGGTATAGCCCTCGATGTAGTCGAACTGGCCGTTGGGGTGGGGCTCCTTTTTGTCATCCAGACGGTCCAGATTCATCATCCTGAGCAGAGTCTGCTCCTTGTAGCCGGGCTCCGGCAGATATGTGAGCCGGCTGCCTATGCTGTCCGATGCGTAAATTATCTTTAGCTGGAAATCCTTGCTTGTCAGGCTACCGCTGCCGAGCGAGTATATGTTTTTCATCATAAGGTCCCAAGTTCCGGTACCGGGAGCGTTTGAGTTGGACTTGAGTAGTTTCAGATAGAGCGCCTGACCGGCATCCTGCACGTCGGACGAGAATTCACCGACCTGATATGTGCGCCCGCCGTATGTGTATTCGAAAGCGACGGCAAGCACTTCGTCGGCAGTCAGGGTATTCTTGAGCGAAATGTAGCCCAGGGCCTGGTTCAATGTGTATTCTGATTCGTTGAGTTTGCGTGCGTTGGAAATTTTCTCGTATTCCGACCCTCCTGTCATTATGCCCTTGAAAACGATGCTGACCGAGTCCGCGTTTCTGGCGGATGGATACAGGGTCTGCAAGTCATGATACAGGGTGTTTGAACCATTCTCCGGCTGGGGACCCTGTACCGGTCTCCATCTTGGGTTTGCGATATGTTCGTATTCGGCCAGGTCTTCGAACGCTATGATGTTCCTGGGATTCTCGTAGCTGCTGCGCTTGTTTGTGACCCAGACTTCGATGCGGGTGATGTTTATGCCGGAGACGATGGACGGCAGCATATTCATGTTCTTGTCGTAAGTGTCCCTGAAATAGTGGGCCAGGAAGAAGTGACGGTTCTCATCGTAGTCGCTCACGCTTATTTCGTAATCGGTCAGCTGTTCTCCTCCGGTCGAATTGACGGTGGTTGACGATGAATTCTTCTGCGATATGACAGTCTGCAGTGAAAACTTGCCGAACTGGAAATCGGCACGGATACCGAACAGCGAGGTCGCGCCCTGAATCAGGGATGAATTTGTAGGGAATGTGATGTTACCGCCTTCAAGCAGTTTCAGAATATCGTCCTCCTTGCCTTCGTAGCGCAGCTTGATGTTCTTGGTATCGAAGTTGAATGTGGCTTCGGTGTTGTAGTTGAGGCCCATGCTGACCTTGTCTCCCACCGATGCGTTGATGTTGATGTTTATCTGCTCGTCAAAGTCGAAACCTGTGGTCTTGCGGTTCTGCGCCGAAAGCGACGGATTGTCAACGGAATTGTGGTTCACGCCCATTTTGATGAGTGCAGAACCGTTCGTCTTGATGTTTACGCCTCCGGGGCCGAATATCTTCTCCGCCGGTCCAAGGTCGAAATGCATGTCCGTGAAATCGAACTTGCTCTTGCCTGCAGACTGGAATTCGGCATCGTTCTTCTGCCGGAAATATTCCTGCATGGACTTTTCCATGGTCCATTTGCTGTATTCTTCGGGAGACATGAGCATAGGTACCTCCAGATACTCGTCTCCGAGCTTGGTGCCTATTCTGTAGCTGTTGTCCTTTTCAACATACTCGGCTTCGCGTGTGATGTTCTCAGGTTCGCGCAGGTCTGCCGGCGAGTTGCTGTTCAGGTCGTCGCTGTCCTGTATGGTGGTCTTGCTGACATTGTAGCGGGCCAGCCTGATTGTATCGTCGGCTGCCTGCGCATAAAGCGAACCAAGGCTCCCGCACATGCAGGAGCCGGTCAACGCAAGCATCAGTACAACCAGTCTCAGACGCATAGGCAGTTCAGATCCGTTTCAGTGCCTCCTTGATTATGGCCTCTACGCTCAAGGATGGATTCTCACGCATGATTGCAGTGACAACCTTGGCCGATGCGGCCTGCTGGAATCCCAGCATAGTTAGGGCGGCGATGGCGCTGTCGGCAGTGTCGTCTGCCTTCGGACTTCCAGCCGGGGCCGATGACGCTGGACCGCTTCCGCAGGTCTTTATCTTGTCGCTGAGGTCAACGATTATACGCTGGGCGGTCTTGAGTCCTATGCCTTTGACCTGTTTCAGCATCTTGTCGTCGCCGGTGGCTATGATGTTCTCAAGTTCTGCGGGCGAAAAGGCCGAGAGTATCATTCTGGCCGATGCGCCTCCGATGCCGGGTACCGACACCAGCAGGAGAAAAAGTTCCCTTTCACGGCGTGTGGAGAATCCGTAAAGGACGTATGCGTCTTCGCGTATGGCTTCGTAAACATACAGCCTGGCTTCATCCTTCCCCTGTATTGACGAATATGTGTTGAGGGATATGTTAAGCAGATATCCTACGCCGCCTGCGGTTTCGATGACAGCCTGAGCTGGCTCCAGCTGTTCCAGTTTACCCTGTACAAATTCAATCATAGCTCGCTTCTTTAGACTTTTTTATAACGATTCAGCCCGTTTTTTATTGTGTGTATACGCGTGCGCGAAGAATAATGGCTACATTTGCCGAAACAAAACTCTCAAGAAATGGAAAAGATCAAAGTCGCAGTGGTGGGCTATGGCAACATCGGCAGGTATGTGCTCGAGGCGTTGCAGGCGGCCCCCGATTTTGAAATAACGGGTGTGGTAAGGCGCAATGCCGCATCGGGCAGTCTGCCTGAACTTGCCGCATACAGAGTGGTGAGTGACATATCTGAACTGCCCAGACCTGATGTGGCGATACTGTCCGTACCAAGCAGAAAGACCGAAGAGTATTCGGCGGATATGATGCGCAAGGGCATCAATACCGTTGACAGTTTTGACATTCATACGCTCATTCCCGAAACCAGAAAGCGCCTGGATGCCATAGCCAGGGAGAACGGATGTGTTTCCGTAATTTCGGCAGGGTGGGATCCGGGTTCGGATTCCATAGTCCGTGCTCTTATGCAGGCGATGGCTCCCAAGGGTATCTCGTACACGAATTTCGGCCCCGGAATGTCTATGGGACACACCGTTGCCGTCAAGTCTGTGGCCGGAGTGCGCGATGCTCTGTCAATGACGATTCCGGTAGGAACAGGAATACACCGCCGTATGGTTTACGTTGAACTGGAAGATGGCGCCGATCTGGCTGATGTTTCGGCCAGAATCAAGCAGGACCCGTATTTTGCACACGATGAGACCCATGTGATGCAGGTCAGCTGTGTTGACGCGCTCCGTGATATGGGACATGGCGTGAATCTGGTACGCAAGGGTGTAAGCGGCAGGACTCAGAACCAGCTGTTCGAGTTTGACATGAAGATAAATAATCCGGCACTGACCGGACAGATTCTGGTATGTGCTGCACGCGCGGCCGTCAGGCAGGCTCCCGGCTGCTACACCATGATTGAAATTCCGGTGATAGACCTGCTGCCGGGTAACCGCGACGAACTTGTCGCACAACTTGTATGATTATGGCAAAAGACAGTTTGATATGTGTTTTCAAGGGTATGCCGTTCGAGGCTGAAATCGTGAAGTCACGGCTGCAGGATTCCGGCATACCGGCAATGATCCAGGACAACTCTCTGGGTGCGGTCCTTTCAAGTTTCACCTTTACTGCCGGCGATGTTTCGGTTATGGTCAATCCTTCGGATGAGAAGATTGCCAGAGCTCTGCTTGCTGATGATGAAAGTTCTGTGGATGACTATATGGACAATGAAGACGGCAGGATGAGGAAATTCACCAGCGTCTTCGATTTGGGTGATCTCAAGTCGGCTCTTGAGGAGGCTCTCGAGATAAAGAGGGACCGCTTCAAGTATGTCGGACTGGGCCGTAACAGAACGCTGCTTATGGTGTTCTTCAATTCCAGCCTCCGTACCCGTCTGAGCACTCAGAAGGCCGCTATGAATCTGGGCATGAATGTGATAGTGCTGGATGTCAATCAGGGAGCGTGGAAACTTGAGACCGAGCGCGGTGTCATTATGGACGGTGACAAATCCGAACATCTGCTGGAGGCAATTCCCGTTATGGGATGCTACTGTGACGTTATCGGCGTCCGTTCCTTCGCCCGTTTCGAAAACCGCGAGGATGATTACAGCGAAAAGATCCTCAACCAGTTCATCAGGTATTCGGGACGTCCGGTGTTCTCGATGGAGGCGGCGACGGGACATCCTCTGCAGAGCTTCGCAGACTGGATTACCATCGAGGAACACAAGACCAAACAACGCCCGAAGGTGGTTATGAGCTGGGCTCCGCATCCCAAGTCTCTGCCTCAGGCTGTTCCGAATTCGTTCGCCCAGTGGATGGTTGCGGCAGGTTATGATCTTGTCATCACTCACCCTGAGGGTTATGAACTGGATCCTGTTTTCACCCGTGGCGCTACAATAGAGTATGACCAGATGAAGGCGTTCGAGAATGCCGATTTTGTCTATGCCAAGAACTGGTCTGCCGCGAGCCCTGAACACTACGGGCAGATTCTGTCAATGGACCGTAGCTGGACCGTCGGCGAGAGACAGATGGCTGTAACTGACAATGCGTATTTCATGCACTGTCTCCCTGTCAGACGCAATATGATTGTAACGGACGACGTGATTGAGGGACCGCGTTCGCTGGTCATTCCCGAGGCTGCGAACCGTGAGATTTCGGCAACCGTCGTGCTTAAGCGAATACTCGAAGGCTTGTCAGACTAATTCCTGACTGATGCCCGATGCCTTGAGCTGATTTATCAGCGGGTTGGCATACATCTCCAATATCTTCCTTCTCAGGAAATCCCAATCCGGATTTGGAATGTCAATGTTCGAGAGCTGCTTGTTCAGGTAGTTCTCGAACGTTTTTCTGCCCTCATCGGTATAGTACTGCTGCTGGGAACCATTTCCGGACAACATATCGAGTGCAATGCGGTTGCTCGTATATATCCTGTAGTTGGAGTGAATGCCTCTGTCAATAATCTTCGCAACTTCGTCGAGCTGGGTGTTACGCGGTTTCGATTGGTCGACGGTATCGATCAGACCGTCTATGCACGGTGCCGACTGCAAGTGGATCCGACCTTTGTAACCTCTGATTCCGGTCGCCATATTCAAACGGTCATTCTCTCGTGTCTTTCTGTAGTCCGGGTTGTCTCTTTTCAACTGAAACTCCATCGCCTTGAGCCAGTCGCAGGGGTCGTACTCGTAGCTGATGGCCAGAGGAACGATGTGCAGTTCCTTGAGGGAATCAAGGGTGCAGCTGCCGCCGGACATCGACAGCATCTTGAGCAGACTGCGCTGCGTCAGGTCATTGGAGTCCTTGGCACGTCCTTCGCGCTGTGCTATCCACACAGAGTCCTTGCGGGTGCCGATCACGTGATGTATGTACGAGGACAGCAGCCTGGAGAACTCCAGAAACTCTGATTGGGATGTCAGGGAACGCTTGACGATAAAGCTCTTGTTGATGCGGACGAATTCCTCTATCCATTTGCTGATGAGCAGATTGTCTCCGATGGCAATCTCCACGCCATTGGCTCCGGACAGAGCCAGACAGGTGCTCAGCAATGAGGGGTCCAGTACGATGTCACGATGGTTGCTTATGAATACGTATCTGTCGGAAATACAGTCGATGTCATTGAATCTGAAGCTCAATTCGCTGCCCAACTTCTGCAGGAACTGCTGTACCATTGGCAGGATGAGTCCTTTCTGCAGCTCGTTGGCGTTTCTGTACCGCAAGGCATCGGCAAAGACAGACCTGCGCCCGTCTTCGCCAAGAAACGAGTCTGCGGCACTGACGAACCCGGCATCGTTCATCAGTCTTGTGACGGATTCCCTGTATTCGTCGTCCGTATATGAGCGTATTGGGTCAAATTCCGACATTGCGCGGCTATTAATTGAAACTGTCCTCGATGATTTCTGTCAGTACATCGGTCAGATCCATTCCGGCGGCACTGATCTGCTGCGGGATGAAACTGGTCTGTGTCATACCTGGGGTGGTATTTATCTCAAGAAGACTGATTTTTCCTTCGGGTGATATGATGTAATCGTTGCGGATTATACCCTTGCATCCCACTACGTCGTACAGTTCGGATGTCAGAGCCTGTATCCTGTCGCGTATTCTGTCAGGAATCCTGGCTGGAGTGATCTCCGATACAAGTCCGTTGTACTTAGCATCGTAATCGAAAAATTCAGTTTTGGACACGACCTCTGTAACAGGCAGGGTTATGGCGCGTTTCGATGTCTTGAAGCATCCGCAGGTCACTTCGGTACCAGCCAGGAACGATTCAATGACTATTTCGTCGTTTTCGGCTAAGGCATATTCTATGGCCTTTGCAACCTGGTCACGGGAACTGACCTTGGTGGTGCCGAAACTGGAACCGCCTGCAGACGGCTTGATGAAGCATGGCATGCCCAGTCTGGCTTCTACCTCGGAGCCGCTCATGGTCTCGCCCTTTCTGAGTCTTACCGCCTTCGCCACTTCGTAGCCCAGCGCTTCGAGGAAGCGGTTCAGCACATACTTGTCGAAGGTGAGTGCCGATGCGAGCACATCGCAGGTGGAGAATGGAATCTGCATCATTCTGAGATAGCCCTCCAGTATGCCGTTCTCTCCCGGAGTACCATGTATAATAATGTACGCGTAGTCGAAAACCGTCTTTGTTCCGTCAGCCGTATAGCTGAAATCATTCCTGTCAATGGGGAAAGTGCGTCCGTCCTCTGTTTCGGCCTGCCAGCATTTTCCGTGAATGTCAACTATGCAGGGCGAGTACAGTTTGCGGTCGATGTATTTGAAAACTGTTGCGGCGCTTTTGTGGGAAATCTCCCTTTCGGACGAGTCGCCTCCGCACACGATGGCTATATTTCTTTTCATAAATATGATATTTATCTGTTGTACAATGTTTTTGCGTATTCCCTCCAACGTTCAAGCAGTGTCGACATATCCTGCGGTATTTCGGAGTTGAAGAACATTTCCTGTTTTGTTATGGGGTGGGTGAATCCCAGAGTCTTGGCGTGAAGTGCCTGCCTCGGACATATCCCCATACACTCTTCGACAAAATGGCGATATTGTCCCGATGTGGTTCCCTTGAGTATGATGTTGCCGCCGTAACGCTCGTCGCTGAACAGCGGATGCCCGAGATATTTCATGTGGACCCTGATCTGATGGGTGCGTCCCGTCTCAAGGCGGCATTCAACGAGAGTAGTGTATCCGAACCGTTCAAGTGTGGAGTAGTGCGTGACGGCATGCTTGCCTTCGTCCGGGTCGAACGATACAGTCATCTGCAGCCTGTCCTTCGGGTTGCGTGTAATCTGACTCTCCACAGTCCCGTCCTTTGGCTCAGGCTGCCCCCAGACCAGTGCCTGATATGCTCTCTTTGTCGTCTTGTCGAAAAACTGCCGGCCCAGAAATGTCTTGGCAAATGGCGTCTTGGCGACGACAAGCAGTCCCGATGTATCCTTGTCTATGCGATGCACCAGACCGACCTGGGGACTGTTCGGGTCGTAATCAGGGTTGTCCCGCAGATGCCAGGCCAGGGCGTTCACCAGCGTTCCGCTGAAATTGCCGCATCCAGGATGCACTACAAGACCTGCCGGTTTGTTGACAACAAGCAGGCACTCGTCTTCGAATACTACGTCAAGCGGTATGTCTTCGGGAGTTATTTCGGTACTGTAGCGCGGACGGTCCATCATTACAGTCACCACATCGAAGGGCTTGACCCTGTAACTGCTCTTGACCGGTTTGCCGCCGACCATTATCATACCGGCGTCGGCTGCTTTCTGAATCCTGTTGCGTGATGCGTGCTCGAGATGCTCGAACAGGAACTTGTCAACGCGCAGGAGAGACTGGCCGCGGTCCGCAACTACCCTGAAATGCTCGAAAAGTTCACTGGGACTGCCGATGGACTCAACGTCGTCAAGCGATTCTTCAAGCTCCTCGTCGTCAATCATTGCCGTGTATCAGAAAAAATCGGTGTCCAGTCCTGCAGCCTGCAGGGAATCCTCCATCTGCTCCAACTCGTCTTCGCCATTGCCGACATATATCGTCAGGACTGAACCTTCGGGAATCTCTTCGCCGGCTTCTATCTTGCGGTCGCCTATCCGGACTTCGTAAACCCAATCCTTTTCGCCGGGTATATATTCCGGTTCGGTCAGCGTAAATCCTGCGCCCAGAAGCTTGGACTCCGCAGCTCTGATGGAACTGTTGTCAGCTACATCGGGTAACTTCTTTGTAGGGATTTTGCCGGAATTGACCGTCAGGTAGACGATGCGCCCCTCCTTAACGTTTGAACCGGCCGAAGGCCTCTGCTCGATTACCTGGCCCTCAAGCAGTCTGGCGTCGTATTTCGAGTCGCTTATCTCGTATCTCAGACCCTCGGCCTCGAATCTTGCGGCAGCCTCGTCTTCGACCAAACCGGTGACGTCAGGCACAGATATGTACTCTCCGTGTCTGGTATAGTTCTTCATCCAATGGAAGACCATCAGCAGCAGTACAATGACTATCAACGCCATAGCCGCCAGATTGACCAATACCAGTTTCCAACCAGAAATATTTTTATCGCTCTTTTTCATCTGTCTGTGATTACAGAAAGCAAAAATACTCATTTTCGTACAATAGACAAAAATCCCCTGAAATCTCATAGTGACGAGTCGGGCGCCGGTACTCACGTGTATGAATTCAAATGTTACATTTTGCTGAATAATTATTAATTGTTTATCCATTTTGCTGCATTGTTTGCTGAAATCTTTACATTTTCGACATTTTAAGTACGTTATTTAACTTTATTTGATATTTTTGCAGTTCAATTGTGTAAGAAATTGAATTTGGAAGTTGCAGCATGACTTTCAATATTGAAAATGGAAAGAGTTTTTATACATTTTTTATTAATCAAACAGTTTTTTATGAGAAAGCTCGTTTTTTCCTTGATTGCTATTCTGTTCACAGGAATGATTTCCGCTCAGAATGTGCAAATCTCAGGTACCGTAACCGATGCTGATGACGGCGAGCCGATGATCGGCGTTTCCGTAGC
>JAZUJU010000089.1:0-20717 GCA_045642985.1 Bacteroidaceae bacterium
AATGCCTTCCCAAGGATCCTGCTTGAGCTGCTTGATGCCGAGAGACATCTTGCGCTCTTCGCGGTCGAGTGTCAGGATGACAGCTTCAACCTCGTCGCCAACCTTGATGAAGTCCTGAGCTGAACGCAGGTGCTGGCTCCAAGACATCTCTGAAACATGGATCAGACCCTCTACGCCCGGAGCAATCTCGATGAATGCACCGTAGTCAGCCATGACGACAACCTTACCCTTAACCTTGTCACCGACTGCGAGGTTAGCGTCAAGAGAATCCCATGGATGCGGGGTGAGCTGCTTCAGACCGAGAGCGATACGCTTCTTCTCATCGTCGAAGTCAAGGATAACGACGTTGATCTTCTGGTCGAGCTCGACAATCTCCTTAGGATCGCTTACGCGGCCCCAGCTGAGGTCTGTGATGTGGATGAGTCCGTCAACACCGCCCAGGTCAATGAATACACCGTAAGAGGTGATGTTCTTGACTGTACCTTCGAGTACCTGACCCTTCTCGAGCTTGCCGATGATCTCCTTCTTCTGCTGCTCAAGCTCCTCTTCGATGAGAGCCTTGTGCGAAACGACCACATTGCGGTATTCCTGGTTGATCTTGACAACCTTGAACTCCATAGTCTTGCCGACGAATACATCGTAGTCGCGGATAGGCTTGACGTCGATCTGTGAACCCGGCAGGAAAGCCTCGATGCCAAATACATCGACAATCATACCACCCTTTGTGCGGCACTTTACGAAGCCCTTGATGATCTCCTGTGATTCGAGAGCTGCATTTACGCGCTCCCAAGAACGTGATGCACGCGCTCTCTTATGTGAAAGCAGCAGCTGGCCCTTCTTGTTTTCGGTGTTCTCGATATAAACCTCGACTTCGTCACCTACCTTGAGCTCTGGATTGTAACGGAACTCGCTTACCGGGATGATACCGTCTGACTTGTAGCCGATGTTTACGATAACCTCGCGCTTGTTGATAGCGATGACCGTACCCATTACGACCTCGTCGTCTGCAACCTTGTTCAGAGTTGAGTCGTAAGCCTGCTCCATCTGCTCGTGAGTCTGAGCTGTTGCTGCATTACCTCTTTCATAAGCTTCCCAATCGAAATCCTCGACAGGAACTACATTTTTAAAATCTGCCATAAAATAGAATTTAAATGTAAGTTAGACAATATGTTGTAAACACAGCACCGCGCACCTTGCGCTAGTGCGGGCGCAAAGGTACTGCTTAATTTTCTGATTTACAAATTTTGACGATGTTTTCAGCTTGTTCTGAAAGGCTTCTTTTCAACAGAACCGGATGCGGGATTTCAAGGACGCAGGTCAGTCTTCGCGGTGATATGCAACGAGTCCCTCCATCGGGCTCTTCAGAATCTTCCCGACGGTCATTCCCAGTGATTCGGCGGCCTCTGACAGCTCCGCCGAAAACGAATCGGCCAGCGAACCGACGAAATTGATGGGAAGCCACGCGCGCCTGTATGCCATAACGTTGCGCTGGAAGAAGTCGCTGAAACAGGCTATCAGCATGTTGTGAACCTGTGGAATGCGGCGCTTTTCGTACAGGAACGGGGCGAAACCTGCCATATATCGGTTTGCCATCGGTTTGCGGTAGACATTTTCGATGATGTCCTCCATCGTAAGGCTGTAACGCTCCATGAACTCTTTTGACACAGTCTCGGGCAGTCTGCGTTTCAGACAGTCGCCCAACAGCCGCCGTCCGAGTGCGGAGCTGCTGCCCTCGTCGCCTAGAATATAGCCGAGCGAAGGAATCTGGTCAACTATGCTGCTCCCGTTGTACAGGCAGGAGTTGGAACCCGTACCGAGTATGCAGGCGATGCCCTCACTACGGCCGCAAAGAGCCCGCGCCGCACCGAGCATATCGCTGCATACACTGATCTCTGCCGCAGGAAATATGCCGCGAAGCATCTCCTTCATATCTTTGCAGATGGCTTGAGTGGCGCAGCCTGCACCATAGTAGAACAGCCTGGAGACCTGCATAGGACTGATTTCGTCCACAGATGCTGCAAGTTCGCTCTGCAGAATCTTTATGATGGCATCGCGGCTCTGACTGCAGGGATTGATTCCCTGAGTCCGTACGCTTTTGACGATTGCTCCCTTTTCGCAGAAACACCAGTCAGTCTTGGTGGATCCTGCATCTGCTATCAGAATCATATCTCCTGTTTCTTTCCGAAATTCCTGTCAAACCGTATCAGTGCCGAGACAATGAATGTAGCAGCGCAGCAGATGATGACGAAGATGAAGAACAGTCTGTATCCCATCATCTCCTGAATCTTGCCTGCAAACATACCCGGCAGCATCATTCCCAATGCCATTATTCCCGTGCTGATTGCGTAGTGTGATGTCTTCTGCTCTCCGCGCGAGAAATATATAAGGTACAGCGTGTATCCCGTGAATCCGAATCCGTAGCCGAACTGCTCGACAAGGATGCACGATGTCACAATCCACATGTTCTGTGTGGGAAAATAGCTCAGCAGTACATACAGAATGTCCGGAACGGATATGGCAAGCACCATCGGCCACAGCCATTTGCCAAGACCGCCGCGTGAGACTGCGGCGCCTCCCAGAATGCCTCCCGCAAGAAGTCCTATGACTCCGATGGTTCCCTGGGCGAATCCTACCTGCTGGGTGCTGAGTCCGAGGCCTCCCTGCCCAACGCTGTCGAGCAGGAACAGCGGACAAATCTTGCTGAGCTGTGCCTCCGCCAGACGGAAGAACAGTATGAACAGGACCGCACGTACTATGTCCGGCTTGCGGAAATAACTTGCGAATGTTTCGGCGAATCCCTTAAGGAGCGCTCTGGCTGTCAGATGGTTGTCGTTGGGGACTTCGGGACGCGGCAGGGACAGCAGGTGGTATCCGGCCAGTTTCATCATTATGCCGCCGGCTATGATGAACGCTGCGCTCCACGCTATGGCGGGCTTGCCAGTCTTCTGCTCGGTGAATCCGACCAGAATCAGCAGACCTCCCTGGCCTGCAATGGTGGCTATCCTGTATGCCGTGTTTCGTATGCCCGCAAAGAATGCCTGACGGCTGTCAGACAGTCCGAGCATATAGAATCCGTCAATGGAAATGTCGTGTGTGGCACTGCTGAAGGCGAGCAGCCAGAACAGGATGAATGTCCACTTCAGCATTCCCGGAATAGGGATGAGTATACCTATCCCCGCAAGCCCGGCTCCCAGCAGCATCTGGGTGACTATGACCCACCAGCGCTTGGTTTTGACAAGGTCGATGAAAGGGCTCCACAGCGGTTTGATGACCCACGGCAGATACAGCCAGCCGGTGAACATCGCAGCTTCGGCATTGCTCATTCCAAGCTGCTTGTACATTATTACAGATATGGTAACTATGAGGACATAGGGGAATCCTTCTGCAAAATAGAGCGAAGGCACCCATCTCCACCCGTCGTGCTGTCCGTTTTCTTTCATAGTGCGAAAATACTGAATTTATCGTCAGACCATACTCATCAGCGCAATTTTCGTGGCATAATCCAACGCGTCTGGCTTGCCTGCGTCAACCCAGTCCTTCGGGTCTTCGCAGACTGTGCGTATGTTCAGTGCTGCGGCATTGTCGACATAAAAGTCTGTGATGCTGAACCTTTCCGCTGAAACTGAATCAAGAGCCGGCAGAACTGAACGTGAAAGTATGTGTATGCCCTGGAATGCCAGCGGTGTGCAGCGCGATTCGTCAAAGTCGGCAAACGGCGAGCGGGTCTCACCGGTCTTTCCGTTACTCCATCCGCGCAGTCTCATCTTATCGTCGAAATGGAGATAGCGCGAGGTCTGGCGGTCTGCCGTCAGCAGAGTTATGTCTGCGCGACTTTCCAGATGGCTTGTGTACAGTGTCCTTAGATCCGTCATCGAGAAGATGTCAACATTGTGGACAAGCATTGGGGCGTCGTCCTGAAACAGGTGGAAGGCCTTGCGTATGCCTCCGCCTGTATCCAGAAGCAGGTCCCTTTCGTCCGAAATGACAATGTCGGCTCCGAAATTGCCGTTGGCATTCAGATAACTGATGATCTTGTCGGCAAAATGATGGACGTTGACCGCGATCCGGCTGAATCCCGCCGATTTGAGACGGCGTATCTGATGCTCCAGCATGGTATGCCCGGCAACTTCGACCAGGGCTTTCGGACGGTCTGCTGTCAGTTCGCCCAGGCGGGTGCCCATTCCCGCGGCAAGAACCAGTGCGTTCATAATCTGCGGAATGTTTTGAGTTCGCGATGGGTTATCGTAACCGTGATCCTGTCACCGAAACGGTCGTGAAGATGTGCTGCCAGACATTCGGCGCTGCGTACGGAACGGTGGTGCCCGCCTGTGCAGCCGAAGTTCACGGCCAGATGTGTGAACCCGCGGCCCAGATACTTTTCTACTGCCGGATCGACAAGTCCGTACACATTTTCGAGGAAGACCTGAATCTCTCCCTGCTCGTCAAGAAAGTCTATCACTTCGCGGTCGCGTCCGTCCAGCGGCTTGTAGCGCTCGTACAGCCCGGGATTGTGCATGCTCCTGCAGTCGAATACGAAACCTCCGCCGTTTCCGCTGCAGTCTTCGGGTATTCCCTTGCGATACGAGAAACTGGTGATGCAGACTGTCAGCCTGCTGTCGCCCTTCTTCTGCAGCGGCTGCTCATACTGTCCTGCAAGCTGTTGCAGCAGACCGAACAGATATGGGTAGTCGTTTCTGCCGGTTCCTTCGTCGAGCAGTACCCGCAAATTGCCGATGGCGGCGGGGATGCTGGCCAGGAAGTGAGGCTTGCGCTCAATCTTTCCGCGGAAGCCGTAGGCACCGAGAACCTGGAGCGTACGGAACAGGACGATGTGCGAAAGGGCGGCGCGGAATGTTGCATAGTCTGTACTGCGGTAACGTGAGAGAGACTGGAAATACACATCAATAAGGTGCTGCCTCAGTTCGGCGGGGTAGGCCGCACGCGCCTGCCACAGGAACGATGCCAGATCGTATTCTACCGGACCGCGTCTGCCTCCCTGGAAGTCGATGAACCGGGGCCTGCCGTCAGTCACCATAATGTTGCGCGACTGGAAATCGCGGTACATGAAAGTGTCGTAAGGTGCATCCTTCAGAAGAATTTCTGCGATTGTCCCGAAGTCGTTCTCCAGCTTTTCCTCGTTGAATTCGATGCCCGAAGTCTTGAGGTAATAATATTTGAAATAGTTCAGGTCCCAGAAAATGCTGCGGCGGTCGAACGATTCTGTCGGGTAGCATACAGAAAAGTCCAGTCCGTCTGCTCCGGCAAACTGAATGTCGGGCAGTATGCGCATGACATCCTCAAGCAATGCGATGGAATCAGCATCGTAAACGCCCTGTGTGCGGCATGGCTCAAGCATGTCGAAGAGGGCGGTGTCGCCTAGGTCCTCCTGCAGATATCCCAATCCGTCACCGGTCACTGCATATAGTTCGGGGACAGGCAGTCCCTTGGAGTGAAGGTGGCGGCAGATGGCAATGAATGCGCGGTTTTCCTCGACCGATGTGCCGACAACTCCGACTGCGGTTCTCCCGCTTCCGCCCAGACGCCAGTATTCGCGGTTCGAACCTGCCGGAGTTAGGCGGCAGACATTTTCCGGCATGGTGCCGGACCATTCCTTGAACAGTTCCTTAAGGGTTTCCATTATCTTGTAAACATAATGAATCAGTAGAATTTGCCGAGTCTTGTGCCCGGGTAGTAATGTGACAGAATCTTCCTGTAACTGTAGCCCTTGCTGCCCATTACGGCTGCCCCTATCTGGCAGAGTCCGACGCCGTGTCCCCATCCCGCACCGGTAAGGGTGAATGCAGTGGCATTGCCTTCGGCATCGGTTTCTGTGTCGACCACAAAAGCGCTGCTGTACAGATGCGATTCAGACAGCACACGCCTGATCTCCAGTTCCTTGCCTATGGTGACGGTCCGTTCCGTTCCGCACACCTGCAGTTCAAAGATGCGTCCTGACGGGCCTCGCCTGAGCGGTTTCAGTGCTGTGATCCTGCCGATTTCAAGACCGGACTTGCGGGCGAACAGTTCTGAAAGTTCAACGGCATCGTATCTGACTTTCCATCTGTAGAATCCTTCGGTCTCGCGGTCATAGCTGTTCAGCACCTGCGCCAGCAGTGCCGGTGACGGATGTGAGCAGAACGACTGCGGTGTGGAGCGTATCCACTGTTCTGCGGCTGTTTCGAGGCTGAGGTCCGGAATGGAGGTGTCGCTGAACGAAGCGTCGCGTACAGGAATCAGATAATCGGAATGGCTGTCCTGCCAGCAGGTCTCGAACTGTTCGCTTATGCCTCCACAGCACTTGCTGAACCTGGCGTCGCACAGATGGCCTTCGTACACTATCGTTTCGGCTCTGGTCTCCCGGACGGCTCTGAGGGCATTGGCGTTCTCTATGCGGGTAAGTCCCTGATATCTCTGGCAGTGGTCATCGGCGCAGACATCAAACAATGTGTGCTGGGAGTGGTCGTACCAGCGGATTATCCGGTCCGGTTCTTCGCATACGCTGGCTGAGGAGTCTTTGCAGTGGCATTCGCCGGCTGTGCCTTTCCTGCGGGATGCCGAAATCTGCGCCAGCACCCAGCTGCGTGAAATTACTGCATGAGCCTTGAGAAATTCGAGCGGGGCGGAGGGGTTCATCTCGGATGATATGACGCTGTTCAGGTACTCTTCGACCGGCAGCCTGTTGACCGCCCACAGAGAGTTCCCGTCAATGACGAATTCGAGTTCTCCGGCAAAACTCTGCTCTTCTTGGCGCTCCCAATGGAACTCTCGTCCAATCGTAACGTCCTTAAGCGTGAACCGGCCCTCGCCGTCAAGGGGCTTGAGCGTCAGCCTGTCCAGCAGTTCTCCTCTCCATTCGATTTTTCCGTCAGAGCATGCGGCACGCATTTCTCCGAGGCATGTTGTAACGCCGTCGGTGTATGGGGTGTCGAGCGAGAAACTGATTGCGGCAGACTGCATAATACCGACGCTTATCATCGGCTCGCAGGGGGTGACTTCGTGATATACCGACAGAATGTCCCTCTCGCTCATCGCGTTGAAATCCTCCTCGCGCGGAGTTATGACCAGCCCCGCCATATCAATGGCTCCGGGACTGACCAGACGCCGGGCCCCGTCATCGGCATAGTAGCAGTCGGGACGGTGTCTGCCACGGGGAATGAACAGACAGACTGTCTCCCCGTCTATGTTCATGGCCAGGACGTTGAGCCTGGGTTCGTATTCGCCGTCAAGAACGGTCAGAGTACTGTAGAAACTGCGGAACGATTCAGCGTTTGCGTGACGCAGCACGAATATGCGGAATCCGAACGGTTCTATGGAGTACACTTCATCGTCCTGCAGACGGTTGTTCCTGACTTTGTCTATGAGCGGTATGCCGTCGGCCCTTCCTATCTGAAGATGAAGATGATCCGGCGCTGAGGCTCCGCTGCGAGGGCCGTTGTAGAAGACGATGTATTCCTGGGGCAGGGCAGCCGCAATCTCAAGCATTTTGTCGCAGCAGTTCAGCAGTTCCTGACGCTGATGTGTGCAGCTTGCTACCGTAAAGTGTTCGTGCAGAATAGGAAAAGGATTGACCAGAAGCTCGAAACCGTCGCCAAGGTCGGCTGAAATCTGCTGTTCAGGCCGGTTCCCGGCGCATAGGAAACAACGCCGTCCGCCTATGGAGCTGCTGTCAGTCCTTGCCGCTGTCGATACCATTCTGGCGGGGTTGAACTGAAGCGCCAGCCCCGACGATGAGATAACTCTCCTGCGCGCATTGTCCAGCGCAGCGTATGCCTCGGCCGCTTTGGGCCAGAGCCTGTTCTGTCTTTCCATAAAACCGCTCAGGTCTGATAGTACTCCCCCAGTCATCTGTCTGTCTCTGAATTGCGTTTCTGTCTGCGGAGCAGTTCAGCGGTGCGGACAGAGTCCTTGTAGCTGTTGTTCCTGCATATCTTTTCCGGACTGAGCGCGGCGTCGCTGTTGCCCTCCCATCGGCGGCATAGGTAGAGTTCATCGTAGATCCTTCCTATTCTGTATATTCCGCTGATGGCCAGTCCGACGGCATAGTCCTCGCCGTAACTCACATTAGGGAAACCTATCTCGCGTATCACTGGAGTGTAGAAGGCTCTCGGCGCACCAAGCCCGTTGATTCTCAGCGCGTTGTTCGGACCATTCAGGTCGGTCCACTCGCGATGGTCAATGATTCCCGGCGGCAGCGTCTCCAGATGGAAATCGCACATACGGTAGCTGCCGATGACCATTGCGCAACGCTCGGCCAGGAACTTGTCAACTATTGTCTGCAGGGTGCCCGGACTGCTGTACAGGTCATCGCTGTCGAGCTGCACGGCGAACAGTCCGCATCGCGGGTCACGCACGGCGAGATCCCAGCATCCGCCTATGCCCAAATCGTTGCGCTCGGGAATTATGTGAACGACACGGCTGTCGGCGGCTGCCAGCCCGGTCATGATTCCAGTAGTTGAATCGGTGGAATGATTGTCGACTACAATCACATTGAACGGAAAGTCTGTCTTCTGGGAGAGCGCTGACAGGACAGCATCCCTGATCGTGCGCTCCCTGTCGCGTACGGGAATTATTACCGATGCACTTATGTCCTGCCTGCCAATATCGCCGAAAGCGTCTCTGCAGGCGGATGTGTCGCAGAGACCTCCGATCCGCTTGAGATGCTCAGTACAGGCCGCCTCCATTTCAATCTGAACGTCGCGGTTGCGCGGATTGACATAGTCGAACTGCTTTTGGCCCGACTGCCGGGTGTCCGATTCGGTGGCTGTATAGAGGGCTCTGCTTATATGGTGTATCGCGAATTTCTCGGATACGCTCAGCCATAACTGGTAGAATCCTGCAAAGCGGAACTCCTGCAGGTCCTGTGAAAGATACCAGCGCAACGCATCGCCCGAAAGCATGAGCATCGTTCCGAAATCGAAGTCGTCGCGCAGACTTCCGGCCTGCCAGTCGCATAGAGGATGCAGCAGCCGGCTGCCGTCGGTCTCGCGGTAAAGGTCCGAATAGACTATGCCGGCACCTGTACTGGCGGCCTCCTGCTGCATGGCCAGTATCGCCGACTCATTTTCCGGTCTGCTGTCACTGTCGTCATCTGTCACCAGAAGAACGCATTCGCCGTTGCAGTGTCCGAGCTGCGAACGGATATCGGCCGTGGAGGCCCCATATCGTGCAATGTGCACGCTCTCAATTTTTTTCATTCCGATTGTGGTCAGGACTCTCCTGACAGGTTGTAAATTTAGTAAAAGTTTTCCTAACTTTGCGAGATAGAAACCGCAGTATTCAGTTTTATGACTGACAGCTGATGCGGCTGACGATTTGAAATGGAGGAAAAGACCAATCTGGTAGGAATGACGCTGCCGCAGCTTCGGGAGGCTGCCGCGGAAATCGGGATGCCCGGCTTTGCTGCAAAGCAGATTGCCGACTGGCTCTATGTCAAGCATGTGGGCTCGTTCGATATGATGAGCAACATATCGCTCAAGTTCCGTTCCGCCCTGCAGGAAAGATACCGCATAGGTCTGTCAGAACCGCTGATGCATGTGGAGTCGGTGGACGGGACTAAAAAATACCTGTTCCCCGTATCCGAGGGGCGCACCGTCGAAGCCGTTTTCATTCCTGACGGTGACCGGGCCACGCTGTGCATATCATCGCAGGTGGGCTGCAAGATGGGCTGCGTGTTCTGTATGACCGGACGACAGAAGTTCGCTTACAGCCTGACCGCAGGCGAGATTCTGAATCAGATAATATCGCTGCCCGAGAGGGACCGCCTGACCAATATCGTGTTCATGGGAATGGGTGAACCGTTGGACAATCTTCAGAACGTGCTGACAGTCACTGAGATAATGACAGCACCCTGGGGCTTCGGGTGGAGTCCTCACCGCATTACCATATCTACCGTAGGTCTGCGTCGCGAACTGAAACGGCTTGCAGAGGAGAGCGAGTGCCACGTGGCTGTAAGCCTCCATGCTCCGACTCCGCAGCAGCGCGCGGAGCTGGTTCCCGCCGAAAGGGCCTTTTCGATGACCGAGATGCTGGAGGTGCTTCGCCGCTACGATTTCAGCCATCAGCGCCGTCTTTCGTTTGAGTACACTATGTTTCATGGGGTGAATGACAGCGAGGCCGATGCCCGTCAGTTGGTCAGAACTCTCGAAGGGCTGAGCTGCAGGGTGAATCTGATCCGCTTCCATGCCATACCCGACAGTCCTCTGTCTCCGTCACCCGAGGCGGACATGCTGGCATTCCGGGACTACCTGACATCGCACGGGGTTTTCGCTACCATACGGGCATCGCGTGGCGAGGATGTGTGGGCCGCCTGCGGAATGCTGAATACGGCAAACAAGACAAATAATGACGAACAAAAACAGTAATGATATGAAAAAATGTTTTGCTATACTGATTTCGGCACTCATCCTGTGCGGCTGTGCAGGAGGTGGCGTAGGCTTTATGCCAGTGTCCACAGGTGTTCCCTACGAGGTGCTTGTAGTGGCTGACTCGGAGCATTTCCAGGAACATGGCGTGGTGCCTGAACTGGAGGCGATTCTTGAGGATGTCATTCCCGGTCTGCCTCAAGGCGAGAGTGCATTCAAGGTGTCGAAGGTCACGACTCCCGATTTCCACCGTAATCTGCGCTTCTGCCGCAATATCATCCTGGTGAACGTGGACCGCACCTTCACCGCTCCCAAGATGAAGTTTTCGCGCGATGTCTATTCATCGCCCCAGATTGTGATGACAATACAGGCCGGTGACTCAAAGTCGCTCATAAAGTTTCTGCGCGAGAATGCAGACAACCTGACTGACTTCTTTACCAAGATCGAGATGTCCCGCGAGATAGAAGTGCTGAAGAAGAAGCACAATGTTACTGTCCAGCAGAAGGTCAAGGATATGTTTGACTGCGACGTGTGGATTCCGTCAGAGGTCGCAAAGATGAAGGTTGGCAAGGATTTCTTCTGGGCTGCAACAGACCGGGGCGAGCGTGAGATGAATTTTGTGGTCTATTCGTTCCCGTACACCGACGCCAATACCTTCACGACCGAGTATTTCTTTGACAAGCGCGATTCTGTGATGCAGGTCAACATTCCGGGCCCGCGCGACGGTCAGTACATGCAGACGGCCCGTCCTTATGTCGAGGTCACCGACAGCGAACTGCGCGGCCGTTACGCCCAGATAGCACGCGGACTCTGGGAGATGAAGGACTACGATATGGGCGGCCCGTTCGTATCGGTCAGCCGTGTTGACGAAAAGAACCAGAGAGTAATCGTCGCCGAGGGATTCGTTTATGCGCCGGGTGATGAGAAGAAGGATCTGATGAGACGTATGGAGGCTGCTGTCTATTCAATGCAGCTGCCGGACGAACTCGATGAACGCAACTTCTCGTTCGCCATCGAGGAAGTTACTGTAGAACCAGACAATGAATAAGATATGGATAAGATTAAAATAGGTATCACACAGGGAGATGTGAACGGAATCGGCTACGAGGTCATTCTGAAGACCTTTGCCGATCCTGAAATACTGGAGTTGTGCACGCCGGTCATATACGGTTCGCCCAAGGTTGCGGCTTATCACCGCAAGGCTTTGGAACTGGAGACTTCATTCAGCATCGTCGGTTCGGCAGCCGAGGCGCAGCCCGACAGACTCAGCCTTGTAAACTGCAATGACGACGAGGTCAAGGTAGAACTTGGCACTATAAGCCAGGAAAGCGGACGTGCCGCATTCCAGGCTCTGGAGCGTGCCGTCGACGAGTATCGCAATGGACTTGTCGATGCCATCGTCACAGGCCCGATATGCAAGAGCTCGATCCAGTCCGACAATTTCAAATTTCCGGGTCACACCGAGTATTTTGAGGACAGACTGGGCGACGGGCACAAGGCTCTGATGATTCTTATGAACGAATCGCTCCGTGTGGCTCTTGTCACCGTTCACGAACCCATTGCCAAGGTGTCCTCACTTCTGAGCAAGGAACTTATCGAGGAGAGAATCAAGGTCCTCAACAAGTCGCTGAAGACAGATTTCTGCATAGAAATTCCGCGTATCGCCGTTCTGGCTCTGAATCCTCATGCAGGAGACGACGGACTGTTGGGCAGCGAGGAGAAGGATGTCATTATTCCTGCGGTCCAGGAGATGGCCGCCGAGGGTATCGCCTGTTTCGGACCGTTCCCCGCAGACGGATTCTTCGGCTCGGGAGATTATAAGAAATTCGATGCCGTGCTTGCAATGTACCACGATCAGGGACTCATCCCGCTCAAGACGCTGGCTATGGATGACGGCGTAAACTTTACGGCAGGACTTCCGGTAGTGCGCACATCGCCCAACCACGGAACTGCATTCGACATAGCAGGCAAGGGTATCGCTTCGGAGCAGTCGTTCCGCAGTACGCTTTATGCCGCAATAGATATTCTGCGTTCCCGTCGCAACGAGGAGCGGATTCACCGCAATCCGCTTCGCAAGCAGTATTTCGACCGCAGGGATGACAGCGACAAGCTGAATCTGGAAATTCCCGACGAGGCCTGATTGCATGCACCGATGAAATTCGCCATCATTGCCGCTGGAGATGGCAGCCGGCTGAAAAGCGAGGGCGCGCCATTGCCGAAACCGCTGGTTCCGATAGGCGGCGAGCCTATGGTAGGCAGGCTGGTGAAACTGATGCGGCGCTGTGGAGCGGATAAGGTCAGCATCATTGTGAATCCTGCGGACCGGCTGACGGTGGGCTATCTGGAGACACTGCCCGAAGTCCGTCTGGTTCTGAAGGCCACTCCAAGTTCGATGCACAGCCTGTATGAACTGAGACCGTTTCTGGAGGGCGGCATGTGCTGCGTGACCACAGTCGATACGATTTTCCGAGAGGATGAGTTCGCCGACTATCTGCAGCGCCTTGAGACCTGCAGCGCGGATTGTCTGATGGGAGTGACCGCATTTGTCGATGACGAGAAACCGCTGTATGTCGGGGTGGACGGGAATATGTGCATCACCGGCTTTTATGACAGCGAATGCGGATGCCGTTATGTCTCTGGCGGAATTTACGGATTGAATGACCGTGCGCTGCAGACTCTGCAGAGATGCGTGGAGGGCGGACAGTCAAGAATGCGTTCGTTCCAGCGCCAGCTTGTGACTGACGGCCTGAAACTTGAAGCCTTCGCTTTCGGAAAAATAGTGGATGTGGATCATCTGTCCGATGTGGAGGAGGCGGAACGATTGATAGAAAACCGACAGCTATGATATTTCTTGCAGTAAAGAGAGAAGAACGCTACTCACCGAACAGAAGCATCAGTGACAAGGCGATGATGGACGCTGCCTGTTCCGCATTGAAGGAACAGGATGATATGATTTTCAAGATGCAGGAGTACGAACTCGGCAGCGAAGGGGTGGACGATCCGGGTACATTCGATGCGGTACTGCACATGTGCCGTTCCGAAAAGGCTTTGGTACAGCTTGATGCAATAGAGAAGAGTGGCGTGACTGTCGTGAACCGTCCCGATGCAGTGCGAAACTGCCGTCGGGGCAATGAGGTAAGGCTGCTTTCGGGTACCGACGCGAATTTCGTCGTGAGCCGTGTAGTCTCTGGCGGGGAATTTCCGGATGACTGGAATTCGTTCCCCTGCTGGCTGAAACGCGGAGACACACACGCCATTGATTCCGACGATGTCTGCTTTGCCGCCACCCGCGATGAGGCTTCCGCCATAATGAAGAATATCTCGGCCAAAGGTTCCGGCGAGGTCGTGCTTCAGGAACACGTTCCCGGAAAGATTGTGAAATTCTATGGTGTAGGTGACGGCCGGATGTTCCATTACCGTTTTCTTGAGACTGTTGCCGACGGCAAGTTCGGACTCGAAATCCATAATGAAATCGGACAGACCGGCATAAACGAGGAACTGTTCCGGACCGAAGTCGTTCGCATTGCCGGAATCCTCGGCGTGGATGCTTATGGCGGCGATGCCATCGTCACACCGGACGGAAAGATTGTGATTGTCGATTTCAACGACTGGCCCTCGTTCTTTGACTGCCGCGTCGAAGCCGCAAAGTCAATAGCGGAACTTATTCGTGAAAAATGCGCGAAATGACGGGGAACAACAGGGACAGAGTGACATCGACATTCAAGTCGAAAGACACCGAGGAGTGGCTTGACATCTGGTTCACCCGTCCCCTGGGCTACTGGTGGGCAGTGCAGTGCAACAGGCTTGGACTGCACCCGAATGCCGTCACTGTAATATCAATAATTCTGGGCGCGTTTGCCGGCTACTGCTTTCAGTTCGTGTCGCTAGGCTGGAATCTGCTGGGAATTGCAATGCTGGTTTGGGCCAATCTGCTTGACAGCGCTGACGGCCAGCTGGCCAGAATGACCGGCAAGAAAACGATGCTGGGACGTATTCTGGACGGATTCGCCGGCGATGTGTGGTTCTTCTGCATATATTTCTTTCTGGGCATCAGACTCACTCCACAGCCAATGCCCTTCGGCATCGGATGCAACTGGGGCGTATGGATATGGCTGCTGATGGCATTTTCTGGATTCGTGTGCCACAAGGCTCAGGCATCGCTCGCGGACTATTACCGGAATATCTACCTCTATTATCAGTCGGGCAATTCCGAACTCTCGTCATCTGCCGGAATCAAGGCCGAACGGAATGCTCTGAGCTGGCGCACAGACTGGTTCTACAAGATTGCGCTTTTCTTCTATGTCAGATACACTTCGAGCCAGGAGCGCAGCACGCCCCAGTTTCAGAGAATGAGGGCCGCCATCGACAGCAGGTACGGAAAGGATATTCCGCAGGAAATTCGCACGGAACTGTGCCGCAGAATGTTCCCACTGCTCAAGTGGACCAACATCTCAACCTTCAACACCAGGGCTATTGTGCTATACATCACGCTGCTGTGCAACCAGCCGTGGCTCTATTTCATCTTCGAGATTACGGTGATGAACATCATCTATTTCTATATGCGGGGCAGGCACGAGCGTATCTGCCGTG
Organism: Bacteroidaceae bacterium; assembly: GCA_045642985.1. Classification (GTDB taxonomy): domain Bacteria; phylum Bacteroidota; class Bacteroidia; order Bacteroidales; family Bacteroidaceae; genus Colenecus. The sequence goes on from JAZUJU010000089.1 coordinate 14,952, forward strand.
AAATGGCCGATTCTCTCCTGAAATGAGCAGACGCTGGCGTAATATCTTCTTTGTGTTCGGACTGGCGGCAATCGTCCTGATGCTGCTGACCTTCGATTCTACCTGGGAGGATATTCGCGGAGTAATAGGCAGGGCCGGATTATGGCTGCCTGCAGTCATACTGCTCTGGGTCCCGATATATCTGATGAATGCTCTGGCCTGGCACCTTATAATAAGGGACGGCACATCGGCACAGGTCCCGTTCCTGCAGGTGCTCAAAATGTCTGTGACAGGCTTTGCACTGAACTATACCACGCCTTTCGGACTGATGGGAGGCGAGCCGTACAGAATAATGGAACTCTCGAACTATGTCGGAACGGAGAAGGCTTCATCGTCGGTTGTGCTCTATGTTATGATGCACATCTGCTCGCATTTCTGCTTCTGGCTGTCAGCCATTGCTCTGTATGTCGTGCTGCATTTCTGCGGAGTGCAGAGGTACGGGCTTGACGGCTGGATGATTCTGCTGCTGTCGGTGCTGACGCTGGTGTTCCTGTTCGTCTGCTACCTCTTTTCGCGCGGATTCCGATACGGATTCGTGGTACAGGTGTTCGGACTGCTGCGCCGGATGCCGCTGGCAGGCCGCTGGTCAGACAGGTTCATGCAGACACATTCCGAACAGCTGGAGCTGATAGACAGCCAGATATGCAGACTCCATTCCGAACGCCGGCGTCCCTTCTATGCCTCGCTTTTGCTTGAATATGCTGCAAGGGTGGTGGGCTGCATAGAATACTGGCTGCTGATAGGAATCCTGATTCCCGATGTGACATTCTGCGACAGCATCATCATAATGGCTTTCTCGTCGTTCTTCAGCAACCTTATGTTCTTCCTGCCCATGCAGCTGGGCTCGCGCGAGGGAGGTCTGGCAATAGCGACGGCGGGCATCGCCATTCCTGGTGCGGCCGGTCTTTCGACAGCTTTGATGACCCGTATCAGGGAACTGTTCTGGATTGTTGTCGGAATAGGAATAATGAAAATTGGAAACAGGGATGACAAGAGGAGCGCTGCTTGATTTCGGCGGTACGATAGATACCGACGGCATACACTGGATGCGTATGTTCGAAATGGCCTACCGGTCGACAGGCCTGCCGACTGATACCCTCCGTGACGCTTATGTCCACGCGGAACGCACTCTCGGACGGACTCCGCTGGTCACCCCAGACATGACTTTCCGTGATACGCTCAGACTCAAGATAGGTCTCCAGTTGCAATACTTGGGGATTGACACTGTTCCGAATGCGGAGAGGATTCTGGACTTCTGCTACGGCCGGGTGACTGAAAACATTCACAGCGTCTCCGCACCAGTCCTGAAAATCATGTCCTGTAGGATGCCTCTGGTACTGGCCTCCAATTTCTATGGGAATATGCGTACCGTCCTGCAGGAGTTCGGCATCGCCGGCTGCTTCAGCGATGTGGTGGAGTCTTCGATTGTCGGCGTGCGCAAGCCCGACCCCGAAATCTTCGGCATCGGAGTCGGCAGGCTGGGGCTCGATCCCGGTCAGGTGGTGGCGGTTGGTGACTCTCCCGACAAGGATATTATACCTGCCGCGACAGCAGGATGCCGCACGGTGTGGCTTGCAGGAAAGGGATGGTCCGAACAGGCGGAATGCCGTCCCGATTTCAGAATCAGTTCACTGCGGGAACTGCCGGATCTGTCTCTCGGCGATTAACGCGATAATTTGTTAATCTCTGCCATTTTTGCTGATTTTATCCGAAAAGTCAGTATTTTTGGCAGATTTTTAGCGGATGATATGAATAATGATGAGGTCCTTAGAATGAAGCAGCGCTTCCAGATTGTCGGAAACTGCCCGGAGCTGAACCGCGCTATCGATGTGGCGATTCAGGTGGCGCCGACCGATCTGTCGGTTCTGATTACAGGCGAAAGTGGCAGCGGCAAGGAGAACATGCCGAAGATTATCCATGCCAACAGCCTGCGCAAGTCAAAGCAGTATATCGCCGTGAACTGCGGCTCCATTCCCGAGGGAACGGTCGATTCGGAACTCTTCGGCCATGAGAAGGGTGCCTTTACCGGTGCCATAGGCGAACGCAACGGATATTTCGGCGAGGCTAACGGAGGAACGATATTCCTGGACGAGGTGGCGGAACTCCCGCTTGCCACTCAGGCGCGTCTGCTGCGTGTGCTGGAGACGGGCGAGTACATCAAGGTCGGTTCGTCGAAGGTCGAAAAGACCGATGTCCGCATTGTGGCCGCAACCAATGTCGATCTGCAGGAGGCAATAGCGCAGGGCAGATTCCGCGAGGACTTGTTCTATCGTCTCAACACCATTCCTATCAAGGTCCCGTCACTTCGCGAACGCGGTTCCGATATAGTTCTGCTGTTCCGCAAGTTCGCTGCGGACTGCGCCGAGAAGTATCAGGTGCCCGCCCTGCAGCTGACCGAAGATGCGAAGCAGCTGCTGATGTCATATCATTGGCCGGGCAATGTCAGACAGCTCAAGAACATCACCGAGCAGATGTCGATAATGGCCGCTCAGCGTATAGTCAATGCCGATGAGCTCAGGGATTATCTGCCGGATATACGCAAGTCGCTCCTGCCTGTCGCGCTTGGAGGAACATCGTCGCAGACCCATTCGTTTGAGAACGAAAGAGAGATACTGTACAAGGTGCTGTTTGACCTGCGCCGCGATGTCACTGACCTGAAGGAAAAACTCAATTCAATGTCATCGCAGCCCCAGCAGCAGCCTCAGCCCCAGCAGCCCGTCAGTCCGGTGTCAATCATCACCGGTCTGTCATCACAGGAATCCGTGCAGCACATCAGGCAGAATGAGCCTGACGATGACATTCAGGACACCGAGGTTTACGTTGAGGAGACGTTGGCGCTGAACGATGTCGAGAAGGACCTCATCAGACGTGCACTGGTCAAGCACAACGGCCGTCGCAAGAATGCTGCAAGGGACCTGAACATTTCCGAACGTACACTCTACAGAAAAATCAAGGAGTATGGACTGGAATAGAATGAAACATAAGGCCGGTATGGCGGCAGCCGCAGTCGTGCTGCTTTTTACGGTTTCCTGCCGCATATCTTACAAACTGAACGCATCGTCCATCGACTACAATACGGTCAAGACCATTTCGATAGAGCCGTTCGTGAACCATTCGCTCTACCAGTGGGCTCCGATGACGTCGATGTTCAACGAGTCCATAAGTGACCTGTACGCACGCCAGACCAAGCTGAAACAGGTTAAGAGTGACGGCGACCTGCAGATTACTGGCGAGATTACCGGATACGACCAGACCAACAAGTCCATTTCGGCCGACGGATTCTCGTCAATGGTGCAGCTCAAGCTGACTGTCAAGGTCAGTTTCGTGAACAATACGGATCACAAGGACGATTTCGACAGCCAGTTCTCGTCAACCCGCGAATATGATTCCAAACAGCAGCTGTCTGCCGTGCAGGAGGAACTTGTCCAGCAGATGATTGACGAAATACTTGATCAGGTGTTCAACGCCACCGTCGCAAACTGGTAATATGCTGACAGCAGCCCAAGTAGCGGAACTGGTCCGTCATCCGGATATGCTCGACAGGAACTCGCTCGAGGAACTGAAGGCTGTCGTCGCATCGTGTCCGGCATTTCATGCTGCCAGAATACTCCTGCTGGGAAACCTTATGTCGCTTGATTCCGACGGCGGCAGTTCCGACGTGTGGAAGTGCAGCCTGAATGTTCCGTCGCGCAGTGTCGGGGATATAGTTGACGACATCCTGGCCAGGCGCGATGCCGAATATCTGGCTAAGGACAGGACTATGTCGCTCCTGAACGATTTTCTTGGCTCTGAGGCTGCCGACGGCCCTGTCGTACCGGATATGCCTGTCTCGTCTGACTATCTGTCTGCGGCCGGCATTGATGCGGACAACGGTCTGACTCTTTCGGACAGTCCTACAGATGCGCTGCTGAACTCGCTCTCCGGAACTGACGACGACGCTTTTCTGCAGGGGCTGGGACGGCAGATGCGCGAAGATGCTGGAGAGCAGGCCGTTGAATCCGGCAGCAGCCTGAAGGACAGCTATTTTACAGAGACTCTGGCGTCGATATACATCCGTCAGCACAGATATGAGGAAGCGATTGAAATTATTCGTTCGTTATCCTTGACATTTCCAAATAAAAGCAGTTACTTTGCAGACCAAATACGATATTTGGAGAAAATTATAAACTCAAGTAAACAAAAGAACAAATAATATGTACGCACTTTTTCTTATCATCATTGTCATTTGTGCAATTCTGCTGTGCTTCGTGGTTACAATCCAGAATTCAAAGGGTGGCGGTCTTGCAGCCGGCTTCTCTTCGTCTAACCAGATTATGGGCGTGCGCAAGACAACCGATTTCCTTGAGAAGTCAACATGGACTCTGATATGCGTCATCGTAGTGTTCAGCATCGCTACAGCATATGTCGGCAAGCCGAAGGCTGCAAACGGCGGCTCAGTACTTATTGAGTCGGCTACCGAGCAGATGATGACAAATCCTGAGACCACTCCAATCTACGACGTTCCGACCGCAACGGAGATTCAGGATGTACCGCAGGCTGACGCTCAGGACAATGAGTAATATCTGAATCCAATCAGGACCAACCATAGGGCCGCTTTCGGGCGGCCTTTTGTTGTCTATTGGCAAATGACTCAAAAACAAGACAGATGCAGGACGAAAGGGCTCGTATAATCTCATCGGTTACTCTGTGGGGCGCATTCTGTAACTTCGCGCTGAGCAGTCTGAAGATAGTCGCCGGAATATGGGGACACAGTTCGGCAATGGTGGCCGATGCAGTGCATTCGTTCTCTGATCTGATCAGCGACATCGTTGTGCTTGTAATGGTGAGGATTTCCTCGCGCGGCAAGGACAAGGGCCACGATTACGGTCACGGCAAGTTTGAGACTCTTGCAACTGTTCTGGTGAGTCTGCTGCTGCTTGTTGTCGGCGTCAGGCTCATTGGTAACGCGGTTGACCGTATCCGCTATGTGGTCGGTGGGGGAGTGATAGAAGCCCCGGGGACCATAGCACTGTGGGCGGCACTCGTGTCAATAGCTGTCAAGGAAATTCTTTACCAGTGGACCGCTAGAGCGGGCCGAAGGGTTGACAGCCCTGCTATGATTGCCAACGCCTGGCATCACAGGAGCGATGCGCTGTCGTCGGTGGGCTCGGCGTTGGGCATCGGAGGCGCGATTCTGCTTGGCGGCAGGTGGACTGTGCTGGATCCTGCGGTGGGTTGCATAATCAGCATCGTCATCATTGTGGTGGCGGTCAAGATGGCGCTGCCTGCGCTTGACGAGCTTACCGAGGCTTCGCTGCCGGATGATGTCGAAAGCAATATCATATCTGCTATCGAGGCGGTCAGCGGGGTTGAGAATGTGCATAATCTCAAGACCCGCCGCATTGGTCACAACATCAGCATCGATACGCATATCGTGGTCGATCCCAATATGAGCGTCGCTGACGCCCACACCATTACAGAACTTATTGAAAAGGCTATTCGCAGCGAGTACGGCGAGAATACCCTGGTGTCTATCCACGTGGAGCCGGACGTTGATGCGGAATGAACTGCAGCCGCTGACTGCGCTTCTTCACCGCAGTTGCTCTCTGCGATTCTGCACCGCATCCGCAGGCATTGGCCGGGTGCGGGCTAGGCACGCTCCGCGCCGGCTCGTACGGCCTGCAGACCTATGCTATGAGAACTCGCTTCGCTCAGACACTCATAGCATTTGACGGTTTGCGGGCCTGC
>JAZUJU010000090.1:0-17297 GCA_045642985.1 Bacteroidaceae bacterium
TTGTCGGCCCCTCATCATCCACTGACGGCCACCTTGTCCTCTTCGACGGTACCACAGGCAAGCTCGCCAAGGACAGCGGCAAGTCCGTGTCCGACTTCGCCACCGCCGCCGACATGACCACCGTCAAGGGCTACTTCTCCAGCGGCAAGCTCCCCTGGAGCAACCTCTCCGGAGTACCCAGCATCGTCAACACCATAGGCGGCAAGTCAGGTGCCATAACGCTGAAGGGCGACAACACCGCCAACGGCACCATAAACATTTCCATCGACTCCAGCAAGGTCCTCTCAGCCTCGATAATAGGGCTGCAGGCTCTCGCCTTCAAGAGCGGCATAGCCTACAACGACCTCACCACCAAGCCTACAGCCGCACAGATACAGGCCCTCGTAGGCAGCTACGTCACCACCTTCGCAGGCAAGACCGGAGCCATCACCATCAAGGGCGACAACACCGCCAGCGGTACCGTAAATCTCTCCATTGACTCCAGCAAGGTCCTCTCCGCTGCCATCGTAGGCTGGGACACCAAGCAGGACAAGATAGCTGACGTGACCGACACAGCCAGCGGCTATGTCCAGCTCGTCACCCAGACGAACGGCAAGATCGCCGTGACACACAATGCCTTCACCACGCCGGTACTGACCTGGACCAACGGCACCACGGCAGGTCCCACGCTGAAGGTGCAGACCACCAGCGGCACCTCCGCCGTGAAGGCTGTCCCGTCGGCCTCCGCCTCCTACAGCGGCATCGTCACCACAGGAGCGCAGACCCTCGCTGGCGACAAGACCTTCAACGGCTTCGTCCATACGAACAAGGATGTCTATGGTGCGACAGGCGTTGCCGCAGGCGGCATCACCGACACCACGCGGACATCTGGCGGCGGCTCCGAATACGACCTGTCAGCAGACATTGTCTCGTCATCCCTGCGCCTGACCCTGCATCCGCATGACTCCGTGTTCGAGGATTCGACGGTGGACATCACCACCTCCGGGCTGCTCTCATTCACCAAGGTTGACAGCCAGCTTGTCGTAGGACTCTCCGCCGACACCATCAAGAACTCCCTCGACAGCTTCTGGATAAGGACAGACCTGCTGATGGAGTCCAGCAAGATAAAGACCGCCTACCTGCCTGACTTCCTCATGGGACAGGTCCTCTACGGCGGCACAGTCAGCGCCTCCGGCGTCTGCACCCTCACGGATAACTTCAAGAACAAGTACTCCATCACCTCGCTGACCCTCTCATCCACCAACGCCTCCTCCTACGAAGGAGTATATTTCATCGCATCGGCCAACGGCTCATCAGGCGTTCCTTCAACCCTCGGCGCACTCACGGGCGACTGGATCATCTCCACCGGCTCCGCCTGGCAGAAGATTGACAACACCGATGCCGTGACAGGCGTGAAGGGCAACAGCGAATCCACCTACCGCACCGGCAACATCAACATAACCAAGGCCAACATCGGCCTCGGCAACGTCGAGAACACCGCCATCTCCACATGGACCGGCTCCACCAACATCACCAAGGTCGGCACCATTACCTCCGGCACCTGGAACGGCACCAAGATAGCCAACGCCTACCTTGCCAACAGCGGTTTCAAGATAGGTACCAACACCATATCGCTCGGCTCTGAGAGAACCGCCGCAGTCTTCATCTCCGACATCCTCGGCATGATCGCCCTCACCGAGGCACAGATTGACACCATCTGCGTATAACCATGGACTACGTTGACAGTGCGGGACTGGCACGCTTCTGGACAAAGACCAAGGCCCTTGTGACCAAGGCCAACCTGAAGAGCACCCTCGGCATAGCCGACTGGGCGCTTGCTTCAGCCAAGCCCTCATACGCCTTCTCAGAGATAACCGGCAGCATCTCCAACACACAGATGAACGCCGGCATAACTGCTCTGCCCGTATGGACTGCAGATCCTACAGACAACACCTACATCATACGTCAGGACACTGGCGGCACGGACCAGTATGGCAGGGTCAAGGCAAGCGCGCTATTCAACTATGTCAAGGGCAAGCTCCCTGCATGGGCGACTGCTTCAGCAAAGCCATCATACGCCTTCTCTGAGATAACTGGCACTGTCACCAACGCGCAGCTTGCAGGAAGCATAGCCAACGCCAAGCTAGCCAACTCCGCAATGACCATAGCCGGAACGAGTGTCTCCCTCGGAGGCTCCATCACCGCCGCCACCATAGGCGCAGCACTCACCAAGATAGGCACAGCCACCAAGGGCGGAACGACACTTCCCATCTACCTCAACGCCGGAGTACCGACAGCCGTAACATCCGTCGCTGAAGCCTATCTCTCCTGGGGAGGGAAGAACCTCTCCGGCTCCTACGCACCGATAGACGCTGCAATGGTTCCCGCCCTCGGCGCCAACCGCGCAGCCTTCATAAAGCCTGCCGGCGTAACGATAGAGTATTCGAGAGACGGAGGCACCACATGGACCGACTACCAGGCATCCGATGCCGTCAAGACAGGTCTCTTCTCCGGAATAAACCAGTCCATCCTCATAGGCAAGGCCGACTCCTCCAACAGGGCTACCGCCGACTACAAGCTGCGCATCACCGTCAGCACCAGTGCCGCAAGCATATACACCTCGCTCAACAAGTTCATAATCTACATATCCACCAATGGCTGCACCGGCTGCACATGCACCATCCTGGCACGCCTGCAGTCCAACTACGAGTCCTCCATCGAGACATGGGCCACCTTCGCCAACCAGGTCTCCGTCAGCGGATGGTCCGGCTTCAATGTCATCAACACCTCAGCGCTCACCACCTACGGCAACACCAAGACCACCCAGTACGGACAGATACGCTTCCTCTTCGAGTGCACAGGCGGCAGCACCCAGTACAACGGCCTCACAGTCCAGCGCATCTTCTGCTTCGGCGGCGTAGGCTGGACCACGCCTTCCACGATGGCCTCCTCCGGCAACCTCTTCTCCTATGATGCCTCACAGAACGCCACCTTCCCCGCAAAGGTCACAGCCACCTCCTTCTCAGGCCCCCTGACCGGCAATGTCACGGGCAACGCCTCCACAGCCACCAAGCTTGCCACTGCCAGGACTCTCTGGGGTGTCAGCTTCAACGGCACTGCAAACCTCACAACCGCCCCCAATCTGTATATAGGCACCACAAAGCTGCAGACCTCCTCCGCACAGCAGGACCTCACCGGCATCGGTTCGCTTGATGCCAGCGGCAACGTCATCGGAAGAAGCGGCGTCGCAGCAGGCGGCATCGCCTCCACCTCCGGCTCAGGCTCCTCCGGCACATCCGACTTCACCATCTCCGGCAGCACCAACATCACACAGTTCACAATCACCCTGACATCCTCCACGGGTGCCACCTCCACCGCCATGCTCACTGCAGCTTCCACGACAAAGGCTGGCCTCCTCACGACAGAGATGTTCAACGGCATCACACGGATAGCCACCAACCTGAACAATACCATGAACCGTGTCAGTGCCGTGGAGGACGGCAAGCAGGACCTCATATCCTCCAGCAACAAATTGTCCTTCTCACTGCTGTCAGGACTGCCTACGACACTCCAGGGCTACGGCATAACGGATGCGACACCGATATTCCGGCTGACGGATGGAGGCACTGCAACCGCAGGCACATGGCTCGCATCCCACAGCGGCATCACCGCATACACCGACGGAATGCTTGTCCTCTACCGCATTGCAAAGGCCGGAGCCTCCACAACGACACTCAACATCAACTCCCTGGGTGCCAAGACAGTCTATCGCTACGGCTCCACGAAACTCTCTACCCAGTATCCCGTCGGCTCCTACCTGCTGCTGTACTATTCAACATCCCTGAACAGCGGCAGCTGGACGGTCCTGCATGACTACGATGCCAACAGCTACGCCTACGTCAGGCAGTATGTCGCCACCGACAACGCCGAGTACCCGCTGCTCATGATGTACGACACATCGAGAGCGTCCGCAGGCAGCTATGTCACCAAATACTCCAGGTATGCCGATGCCGTTACGGTGAACCCTTCCACCGGCAGACTCTCGGCAGCCTCGCTTCTGCTCTCAGGCAGCATGGCCTCAGCCGGCGGCAGTCTCTCCGGCCATCTCTACCTCACAGGCTCCAACGCCTCCTCATCGACAGCCAACACCTCACAGATAGTGTTCGGCACGGAATCCTCCCAGCATGTAGCCCTCAGCGCCAACACCAAGGCCCTTGTCATCAACCCCTCGACAGGCTCCACAACCTACCAGATAGTCCTGAAGGCACAGGCCGCAGCATCCTCCATGTATGCCCTGCAGCTCACGCAGAACCTCACTGTAGGAGGCTCCGCCACAGTTACCGGCTCCCTTGCTGTCAACGGCAGCAACCTCACCATAGGCGGCCGTACCGTCATGAGTACTGGCTCACTGTCCCAGGCTCCCACCAACACCACCTCAGGGATACCCGGAGTGCTCTATTACTGCAGCTCCGTTCCCAACATGCTCTTCATCTGCCTCGGCCAGCAGAGCACCAGCAGCTGGAAATGGGCAGCAATAACCATAACGACCAACTGATAAAGAATACATCTCCATGAGCGTAGTAAACGACAGACTAACCGTAAAGCTTGACGGCACGACAAAGTACGGCATCAGCCTCAATGACCTCTCCTCGATGATCGGCAGCGGCTACAATGACCTTGTGGCCATCATCTGCGACGACGGCGGCAGACAGCGCGACATATCCTCGCCTTCGGACTTCGTCACCGAATATGACGAGCCGGATGCACTGATGAAGAGCGGCGCTTCTGTACTGAACTCCGCCTTCGCCCTCTCTGACCTCGGCACCGACGGCACGAGGGCCTCCGCCATGCCCAAGCCTTCTGACTGCAGCTTCAAGACCTTCACCAGCCTGAAGCGCGAATACGACAAGGGGGACCTCATCCTCGGACGCCGTCCCAAATGGAACATCTGGGCTGACGGCATCAACGTCGGCAAGATCGTCGAGCCCGACGGCTTCGGCAGATACGTCCTGCGCTACAACATCTTCAAGAACCCCTGGCGCAGCGGCATGGCCTTTCCGACGAACAGCGACATCCCCGGCTACTGGCCGACAGGCTACACCGCACCCACAGGCAACAGGGCCAATGACAAGCTTCCTGACCTCCTTGCCTTCCAGAACTACACCAACCAGGGACATGCACCGAGATTCGAGATTGGGGGCGAGTTCGCCTCCGAATGGCACAACGGCGTACCCGTGCGCTGCGACTCAGATACGGCCCTCAACTGTTTCCACCAGCAGACCCTCAACCAGATAGGTGTCCTCTGGAACGTGGACAGGATATTCAGGGACGACCCGGAATCCCATCAGACCAGCGGCACGGCACGCCTTGCCCTCGGCAACATCGTCGACTGGTGGCTTCCCTGCAGCAACTCCAAGCACTACAACACCTTCTACGGCATAGCGGCCAGCGTCTCCATCACCGATGAATCCTCCGGCGACTCCGTCGTGATCTCCCAGGCATGGAAGTCAGGCAGCACTGCTCTCGGTCTGGAGACATCGGATGCTGACAAATGTCTCTACCGCGACGGCACGGACGAGGACGGCAACCCCGTCGACTATCCTCTCTCCATGACAGGTGCCCTCGCGTCATTCACGTGGAACAGGCTTGTCGCCGCCTCAGCATACCCCACGACAGGCACAGCTCCCTTCACGAGTCAGATAAAGGTGAAGGCAGAGCTCACCGCTGTCCGCAACCCTTACCCCTCGCAGACCGTCCCTCCCACACAGGATGACGAACTTGTATATCTTGACAGGATATTTCCGGCGAAGGAGGTGACACTGAACGCGCAGATGGACCCTGCGAACTCCCAGGTCACAGCAGACGGCTACCTCTCCAGCAGATACCGTTTCCTGCTGGCCAATGACGTGTATTCGTCACACGGCTACCACAGCGGCGGCTTCGAGATGTACAGTGACGGCAGCCAGTACTCCGACGAGAGCGTGCCCTTCCTTCTCTGGCCTGCCTTCACCACCACGCGCCACGGCACAAGTACCAAGGATGCCATAATGTTCAGCTTCTACCTGATGAGGAACGGCGGCACCATAATGGACTACCTGAAGTCTAATCCCGGACCATATGACAACCCCTTCGACTGTCCGCTGTATGCCCTTTGGGACATCACCTGCGTCAACCCCAGTACCGGAAAGATCTCGGCAAGGTTCAAGAGGACCCTTCCCATAGAGATGAACATCGACACAGCCTACGGCATACCCGCCGACAACATCTGGTCTCCCGGCGGCACCGCCATCCGCAACGGCTCCACGAGATACAAGGACAAGGCCCTCATCAGCTACGTCACCGCCTCTGACCTCAACCTCACGGCCATCCCTGACAGCACCACCGCCAGGGTGAGGATCCTTCCTGAAGAGCAGATACTGCACTTCTACGACATCAACTACAACTCCTACAATGCCACCGCCGACGCCTTCCTGTGCTCTGCATCCCGCAACTTCTACTTCAACGACTATGACCCCTCTGACGAATACCGCTACTTCTCCATATTCAACACTGACGGCAGCAGGTTCTGGGGCTCATGGCCCGAAGGCGTGAACCTCATAGTGCGCTGCGAGAGACACGGCGAGAGCGACAGGGTCTGGACCATCACCGCCAGCGAGATACGCACCGCCTTCGCCGTCACCGGCAACGACTGCAGCTTCTACAACTCCTCCTACGGCTGGAGCCTTGAGATACGCGACGTCTACCACGGCTCCATAGCTCCGCACTCGTACTCCGACGTCACCGCCGGCTCCTACGGCATGAGCATGATGAAGCGCCTCTTCTTCACCCATGACGATGACGACAACTACGGCATATACAAGATATACGTCTCATAAACCGACAACCAACCTTAAACAACAATACAATGGAACAGAAAAAAGAAGAGAAGATGATTGACCTCAGAGAGGTCGCAGTACCGCACCTTGACGGAACCGTCGAAAAGGTTGACGTCTCGAAGCAGATCGCCAACCCCATGTACTTCGGTGCGAAGGATATAGCTCAGACCGAGCTTGCCCGCCAGATCTACGCCACAGGCAAATGTCAGCACACCCCGGAGAATGCCGACGCCATACGTGCCGTCGCCTCATCGCTTTACGGCTACGTCGTGCTCTCAGCCATCGAGCAGGTACTTGCCTGACGACTGCCATCAGAAACAAGGAGTGGGGACATCTGCCTCCACTCCTTACCATTAACCCCAGCACCATCGCCATGAAATATTTCTCAATCTCGGAACTCTGCCACAGCGACACCGCCAGGCGCCACAACATCAGCAACACCCCGTCACTCCAGGTCTGCCGAAATCTCACTTTGCTCACCGACAACCTGCTTGACCCATTAAGAGAACAGTTCGGCCAGCCTGTCATCGTCACCTCAGGCTACCGCTGCCAAAAACTCAACTCCCTCGTAGGCGGCTCCTCCACAAGCCAGCATATGACCGGCCAGGCAGCAGACATAACGGCCAGGAACAAACAGGACAACAGAAGGCTCTTTGACCTTCTTAAACAGATGGACTTTGACCAGCTCATCTGGGAACAAGGAAATAAGAATTTCCCTGACTGGATACACGTCTCCTACAAAACCACCTCAAACAGACACGAGATTTTAAATTTGTATTGATTTGTATTCCGCCATTTGCTAACTTTGTTTCCCAAACATCTACCAATATGAAAAGACTTTTAATTGCCGTTGCACTCCTTGCATCCCTCTCATCCTATGCGCAACTTGAACCTGTTGCAACCTATGAAGATGGTGGTGAACTATACTTTATTCCAGCTTCTTTAACGAAGGAAGGCCAGCCATTCCTTTACAGCTATTACCGTAGTCCCGACATACCATATATCTACATTACGATATTCGATTCAGACCTTAAAACTATTTTTTCCTCTCGTATTCCATCGACAACGAAGACCTATCAGTCCCGTACCGTGACATACGAGCGTCGCTTCATTCAGCCATTTGACACAGAACTGCCACCACGTTTTCTTGACTCTGACTGGTCTTTGCTCTCGTGCGACACTACTACATCAAAATATACCATAAACGCTGAAATTTACGGTCCGGAACTGTATGAGGATGACAATAAGTATCATTCCAGAAACCTGTATCTCTCCCAGTCCCTATTTGATGATGATGACGATTTTGAGTATATCCGCCCGCATGTAGAGTTCTTCTCTCTCGATGAAAAGCCAACAGCGAATATCATAGGTGGATATCCTCAAGATATTCAAATTGGCGGCGACATTGAGATTGACGGACATAGTTACCGATTCGGTGACAAGTGGCCCGAGCGAGATGAAGAACTTGGTGGTTACGTTGGTACCGTTGTTATGTCCGAGTATTTCGGCGGAATAACAACTACCGGAACTGACATATGCGGTCTTGACGGCAACGTCAAAAAGACGATTCCCGGTGTCACTTATGTAAATACCGCCCTCCTGATGAAAGGCAGGCTTTACATTTCAGCCTATGACTTTTCCATCCAGAAGAGATGCCTATACCAGATAGGTGGTACATCAACCGGAATAAAGAAAGTCGCTGAACTTACGGATGAAATCCAACAACCTTCGACTTTCAACCTTCAAGGAATAAAGATAGACTCCAATACAACAGGCTTCGTCATTAAAAATGGCCGTGTCTATTTTAACGAATGATACTTTCTGAAGATTTTTCTCTTCCCAGTTTCCTCTACTTGTTTTTCCCTATCATACACTTATGTCTAACGAGAAAAAAACTGATAAACTTGTTGCAGATCTTTTGAAAGCAGCAAATATCAATGCGACTCCGAACGGTAGTGACATTATCGAAGTTGCACAAGCTCTAAAATCGGCTTCAAAAAGGGGCACAAACAAAAATGGATACCCTGAGTTTGTCGCGCAAGTCAATGACTTCCTCATTGTTATTGAAGATAAGTCAGACACTTCAAGGCAAGTGAAATATCTTGATGATGACAAGAAGACAACTCTTTTGATGAATAAATCTTCCATTACTGATTTTGCCGAAAACGGAGCAGTCCATTATGCAAAGCATATTGTCAACAACACAAGTTTTAAGAAAGTGTTCGCTTTCGGTTGCTCCGGTACAGTAAGCGGCCGTTTAGTAATTCGACCTATTTTCGTCTCTCCTGCTGGATACAAGCTGCTTAAGCAACAACGTGATTTCTCAAACTTCTCATCGGAAGCCATTCAGAACTTCTATGAAAAAGATGTTTTGAATCAGGAATCTCAGGAAAAGATCGAATTGGAGAACATATTGAGTAAAGCAAGAGCCTTGAATGAACATCTTCACAGATATGGCTCACTTAGTAATCTTGAGAAACCTGTTGTAGTGTCAGCCCTTCTTCTTGCTATGCAAAACGAAGATTTCGACACTGAAAACCTTCTCGGTAATCAGAACAGCCAAGAGCATAATCCTGATTTGCCATGGACTGATGGTGAAATAGTCATGTACAATGTAGAGAAATTCATGCAGAAGGTCAAGGTGCAGCCAGGACAAAAGAAATCACAAGTGCTAAGCCAGTTTGAATTCATTCGCCTCCGCCCCAACTTGTCCAAACCTGTTGAAGAATTGGGAAAGACACCGTTAAAGTATTTCTGCGAATATCTATATTCCAATGTGTTGACTGCATTTAACTATAACAATGCAGAAGATGTACTCGGGCGCTTCTATGGCGAATTCATGAGCTATAGCGGTGGTGACGGACAATCCTTGGGCATAATTCTTACTCCAAAGCATATTACCCAACTGATGTGCGATTTGGTTCAGGTAAAACCTTCTGACAAGGTCTTTGACCCATGTTGCGGAACTGGCGGTTTCCTAGTTGCAGCTATGTCAAAAATGTTCGATCAAGCGCATGCGGAATCCCAGAGAGTGCAAATCAAGAGGAACAATCTTCATGGAATTGAGATGAATGAAGGAATGTTCTCTATTGCAACAACTAACATGATTCTTAGAGGTGACGGAAAGAGTAATCTGTTATGTGATGATTTCTTTGATCACTCGGATGCCGAACTTAGAAAGCATAAATTTACCGTCGGTCTTATGAATCCACCGTATTCAGTAGCGACTCATACTGAACTGCAGTTTATCAGTCATTTACTGGATTCACTGGATAAGGGTGCGCGTTGCGCTGTCATTGTGCCACAATCTACAATGGTTGGAAAGACTCGGATAGATAGCGACGAGAAAGCATACATATTGCGGAACCACAAGTTGGAAGGGGTTATTACATTGAACACGCAAACATTCTTTGGCGTTGGTGTGAATCCGGTAATTGCAGTATTTACCGCTCACGAACCACACCCCGATAACTATTATGCCAAATTTGTCAACTTCAAAGATGACGGATATGTGGTGGCCCCACATTTAGGACTACTTCATACTCCGGAGGCTGATAAACAATATAAAAAGCTTTTGGAGTGCTGGCACAACAACAGACCTGCCGATAACAATTTTATTGTAAGGTCAACAGTGGATTCTTCTGATGAATGGCTCCACTCATTTTACTACTTTAATGAAGACATTCCAACTGATAGTGATTTTGAGAAGGCAATGGCTGATTATCTCTCGTTTGAGTTTGATATGATTGTCCATGGTCGAGGTTTTTTGTTTGAATCCAATAGGTAATTTCTATGAAACCATTAAACGATTGTACTTGGAAAGCTTTTAGCTTTGTTGATATATTTGAAATTAAGAAGGGTTTTTATAATAAAAAACCGCCCCATCGTCCTGATGGAAACGTGCCTTTTATAGGAGCAACAGACTCAAATAATGGTATTACGAGTTTTACGACTCTTGAAGACATAAAAGAACATTCCAAGACTGGAGATTTACCAAATGAACCATTCGAGAAGAAATACTTTGATGGAAAATGCATATGTGTTACAAATAATGGTTCTGTCGGATATGCATATTTCCAAGATACAGCTTTCACATGCACCCACGATGTGAATCCTTTATATCTAAAAGACAGAGAATTGACCAGACATTTGGCAATGTTCATAATTGCTTGTATTGAGAAACAACGAGTATGCTTTGAATATGCCAGGAAATGGAGACCATGTAGAATGGTAAAATCACAACTGATGCTCCCCACAAAACCCGATTGTTCACCTGATTATGATTATATGGAAGAATATATGAGGGCAAAAGAAAAAGAACTGCTCGGCAGGTATTCTAATCAGCTGAATATCAATGTGTTAAATAGGGGGGGGCAACGGCTGACTGAACATAAATGGATGCCATTTAATATCCAAACGATATTCCCTGATATTCAAAGAGGAAAGAGACTCAAGAATGGCAACCATATTGCTGGCAAAGTACCATACGTATCTTCTTCAGCAACCAATAACGGAGTAGATGATTTTATATCTAATACCCAAAACGTAAGAATATTCAATGAGTGCTTAACGTTGACAAATAGCGGAAGCGTTGGTCATGCCTTCTATCACCCTTATTCTTTTGTAGCAAGTGACCATGTCACAAAACTCAAAAATCCGTCATTCAACAAATATATCTATCTTTTTGTTGCAACTGTAGCCTGCTGTTTGTCCGAAAAATACAATTTTAACAGAGAAATCAACGATTCAAGGCTTTCCAGAGAGATTATAATGCTACCGGTGACTGATGACAATATTCCTGATTATAAATACATGGAGGATTTTATGAGATTGCAGGAACAACGACTTTTACAAACGTATATAGATAAATTGTTAAAGGCTTCATAACAAACCAGAAGCGGCCGGACTCACATCCAGCCGCTTCCTTGTTAACTGCCCTCACATCAACTTTATGATTTCCAGAAACTCAGCAGGTGTCACTACGTACAGTTTACTCTTCATTACGGACCTCGCTGATTATCCGGTTAATTTCATCAAGACTCAAATCCTGCAGACCGCGTTCTGCGACATCTGCTCTCATTTGAGCAAAAGCACTGACAGCCTTAGCTCTGATTTCTTCGTCAGAGTCTATCCTGATATCAAAAGGAATCCGGCGTTCACGCACGACAGCTTTCATGACATAAAAATGTAACCTCTTGAAAAAGGGGGTCGGATTCGACCTCTTCTTAAGTCAACTTGAGGACTGGAATACTTTATAAATTTAAAGAAAAATCTTGATAAAAGTATTACTTTTTCCTTACCGTCTCCCATACAGCACCCAATCAATAACCCTTCGGTTGGCCGCATCTACTCTCTTCTGATCCGGGTTTATATAAACCGCTGTAACCTTACTGCCATACTGATGACCCAGTGCCGCCGAAATCGTGTCAACTGGAATTTCCAAATCATTGTAAGCAATGGTCGCCCACGTGTGTCTTGCCCAGTATGTCGTCAGATCCGTGAATGGTTCTCTGTCAATAATTCCTGCCAGCATCGGATTGAAATGTTTCAGCTGGTCATGCGTGTTCCTGTACTTGTCATGAATGTCAATCAGCCAGTCCTTACCCTTGTACTTCTCTATGAGTTCCATCGCTTCCGGCTCCACCTTAATATTATACTTTCTGTGCGTTTTCTTCCTTTCATAGTAGATTCTGCCGCTTCTCAGATCCGAATCCTTCAGGTCGCACAGGTCGGCATGATTAATCCCAATCAACAGGAATATCAGCTTGAAATAGTCCAGATACATTGCCTTGGTTTTGCTGCAGTCCGCGAATAACAGTTCCCTGAGTTCCTCAACTGTCAGAGACCTCTTTTCCGTTTCCTCCTTTTTTATCTTGTAGTTCTTCCAAGGATATGTTTCGGTGTAGCCTTGCCTTATGGCATAATTGTGCACAGCCCTCAGGTTTCTCAGATGTATGCTTCTTGCATTCTCAGCTTTTACCCCGTCATTCTTGAGCTTCACAGAAAAGTCCCTGATCCATTCGCAGGTAACATTCTCAAATGAAAGTTTCTCAGGTTTGTCATAAAGCGACAGCAGTTTGTTCAGTGTCGCCTGGTATATTTCCTGTGTCCTCTTGTTCTCCAGTTCAGCGATATATTCCCTGAATCCTTCGCAAAGGCATACTTTCACCTCCTGTTTCGGATAAAGCGTGCTCAACAGCTTGTCCTTAATCTCACCGGCGCTCATGGCGTGCAGTTCTCCTTTTGCCTCCAGTTCTCTAAGGGTACTGTCATATAGTGCGACCTTTGTCTGTATGTAGCTTCTTATTGCTGCTCCGTCAGGCCACCTTCCTTTTGGTACTGCCAGCACCTGCTTTGCCTCCTTGCTCCAAAATTCGACAGGGATGCTCACATTCAGACTGATGTATGACGTCTCGCTACCTTTCCTTATCGCATAACGGAGTGGTGCGACTCCATTGGTTTCTCTTCTTTTATCCAAATATAAAATGTGGTTCATCTTGTTTGCTTTTTGATGTTGATTACTTTGCTCTGACTACACGTCTTGTGCACGTTTTGTGCACGTTTTGTGCACGTTTTTCTCTCAAATACCGCTGATTTGCACGATTTGTGCACGTTTTTAAGCATTGAAATACCTTGAAATGCATCAAAATCCATCAAACCCCAACCCCCTAAACGCAGAAAAAAGGTCATTGATTTTCAATCAATTAACCTTTCTTCTGCCTTGGTTTCCCTAGTCGGGGTGACTGGATTCGAACCAGCGACCACACGCCCCCCAGACGCGTACTCTAAACCGGGCTGAGCTACACCCCGCTGCCGCAGTTATCTGCGATTGGTGATGCGAAATTACTCTTTTTTTTTGTTTCTTACACGTTATGGCGGTAATTTCGCAAAAACAATCTTCATTTTGACTGCTGATGGCTGTTGTTGGATGTGGTTATTCTGTTCCCGGCAGTGGAGGCGAGATTGCCACCGCTCTGCGCGAATTATGTCGCAGGCGACATTATGACCTGTCTGCCACCGACATTATTGCCTGGAACTGCATTGCAGAATTGTATCTTGCCCATCTCGTCTGCGGCGTGTCTGAAAGGACAATGCGGGCGGGTCAGTACGCAGCACGCGAAGATCACCGCTCCTTTCCAGTCGGTTGTGAAGACTACGATATGCTTTATTCGCTGCTGGCGGGCAGTGCCGATGCAGTAGGAGTGTGCCTGCACCTGCCCGACTCTGACGGCTTTCTGCACGAGGCATGGGTGGATAGGCAGATGGTTTTCGATATGTTTGACTTCTGCCGGGATGGGATAGGGTAGCCTGATTCACTCAAAGAACGAAAAGTGTACGCTTCCGTATATGCGCATCTCCCTGAAGCGCGGGTGTTCCTTGAAGTTATACTTTTCGCCGTGTTCCAGCACGAATATTCCGCCGGGTTTAAGGATACTGCCGTTCAAAACCACATCGGGCAGTGTTCCAAGTTCAGGCAGCTGGTATGGCGGATCGGCAAAAATGAAATCGAACTGCTCCTGACAACGCGCAAGATACTTGAAGGCGTCACCTTTAATAATAATGCTGCCTTCGGCTCTGACGGTCTGCATCACTTTGCTTATGAAGGCTGAATGTTCCGGATCGCTTTCAACTGAAACGACCCGTCTGCAGCCTCTGGACAGAAGTTCAATGCTTATGCTTCCGGTACCGGAGAAAAGGTCGAGCGCATCAGTGCCGTCAAAGTCTATTCTGTTAGCAAGGACATTGAAAAGATTCTCCTTGGCAAAGTCGGTCGTAGGACGGGCTTTGAATGTCCTTGGCACATCAAAGCGACGATGCTTGAATATTCCGCTTATAACACGCATACTCTGTTGTTTCCTGTCATTTGTTTAAGATTCCTTACCAGACTTCCTTCCGCTGATATCCCGCACAGACTGATTCTTGCATTGTCCTGTCTTAATCCGCACTCTTTCCATATTTTGAGGATGCTGTACAGCAATTGATAGCTTTCTCCGATATGCAAAGTGTTGAGATAGCAGACCCTGCTGCCATTGTGCGCAACTATGTCAGTCTCTGAACCGCGTCGCACCACCAGAATTCCGTTGCATATCAGTCCGGTCCTGTATTTCACTATGTCTGTCAGATAATGGCAGATGTCATAGCTGCCATATTGCTCAGAACAGACCTTTATCGTTTCAGGACTGATTCCATAGACAAACGCCAGTTCTGTTCCGGGAAGATAATCGATGCAGACTGAAAGGTCGTTATGTTCAGGAAAAACGAATTGGAAGAGCGTCTCGGCATCGTCCTGTGAAAGCTGTTCGGTTGATTGGCAGGGAACAGCCGTGCACGGTCCGGTAATGCCAATATGTCCGGTTCCGTCAGGCATAACAAAACAGAATCCATCCGCACTGATACGAATGGATTCTGAATATATCTCTTTGAGAAATTCGGTTGGCATTCTGAGAATTACTCCCAGTTACCGGCGTTGTTGTTACCGCTTTCAGCATCGCCGACCTTCATACCGGGATAACGGCCGAGCTGGTTTCTCTCGTCGATGATGTTGTAAACCTCCTGTTCGTCGAGTCCCTTGTAGTAGGTCTCGAACGGAACCTTGGCCTCGAACAATGAGATGAAGGAACCGGACTTTGTGCTGTCCTGACCGATAGCCATTTCAAATTCAGCACCATTGCCGAAAGGTACATAGCGCATTGAGTCTGCGTTGAAGTTCTCCGGGAATACGGAACCGATGATGTTCTCCCAAACGGTGTCGCGGCTGAAGATGTAGTTGATGGTACCGTCTGCATTTCTTGTTACGAAACCGTTTTCGATAGCCTCTTTCCACTTTTCATCAGCGATTTTCTGATTCTTTGCATTTTTAGCTTCAGAATAGAGCGCAAGAACCTTTGACTCGGTCCAGCCATCTTCCATCTGCTTGTCGTTCAGTTCGCCGACCTTTGCAATAGTCGGGAGTTTGCCTGTCTTGACGAACTCGATGAGAGAGTCCATATCGGCTGTGTACTTACCGTCATGCTGGGCGTGGTATTCAACCTGTGCTGTACGAATGTCAATAAGACGGTTCTTTACGGCCTCATCTCTTACACTCTTCTCTCTGTCAAACTTAATCGGGGCCATGATGCTTCCGTAGAAGATATAGGCCAGACCTATGATACAAAGACCAAGGATAATGTTGATAACCTTTTTCATATAATTATGTTTTTTATATTATTTTCGTTTCGCAAAAATAGAACAAATATCGTTAACAAGTCCTTTATTCTTAAAAATTTTGTCTTCCAAGTGAATGAACATGTGTTTTTGGAGAGTGAAATAGTCCGAAGGGTGCCTTTTCAACTGACAGGCGGACAGACGGATGCAGTTCGGATGCTGGCCAGTTTTGTCAATTCCGAAGATGCCAGACGGGTGTTCCTGCTGTGCGGTTATGCCGGTACAGGAAAGACTACGGTCATAAGCGCTCTGGTCAGAGCTCTGCGCGCCATCCGGCGCCGCACTGTTCTGCTGGCTCCGACGGGGCGTGCTGCCAAGGTCTTTTCACTCTATTCCGATACGCCTGCTTACACTATACACAAAAAGATTTACCGTCAGAAGTCCGCGCTTGACGATACTGTTTTTTCACTTGACAATAATCTATATGAGGATACTCTTTTCATAGTCGATGAGTCTTCGATGATTTCGAACGACGGGGTGGGCGCTGCTGCTTTCGGCTCCGGGAGATTGCTGGACGACCTGATAAGTTATGTGTATTCCGGAAAAGGCTGTTCCCTTCTGCTTACGGGCGATACGGCACAGCTTCCGCCGGTTGGCGAGATAATCAGTCCGGCTCTTGATGCCTCCGCGCTGCAGTCATACAGGCTGTCGGTATCCAGTTATGTGCTGACAGATGTCGTCCGCCAGAATTCAGATTCGGGAATTCTGTACAATGCGACCCTGCTCCGTAAGTTTCTCGTTTCCCAACCGGGTGGAAAATTCGTTTTTCATTTGGATGGGTATTCCGACCTTTATAAAATCCGCGGCGACGAACTGATTGAACACATTTCCGGCTGTTACAGCAGGGACGGGGTGGAGCAGACCATAGTGTTGTGCCGTTCGAACAGGCGTGCCATTGTCTATAACAACGGAATACGGAGTACAATACTGGACCGTGAGGAGAGGCTTTGCCGCGGAGACCTGATTATGGTGGTCAAAAACAACTATTTCTGGACTGAACGGCTTATTGCAGATGCGCTTGCCGCACAGGAACCTGTCACCGGCATACCAGCTTTCATTGCGAACGGCGATATGGCCGAGGTCCGCCGTATCAGTCACGAACGCGAGATGTATGGATTCAGTTTTGCCGATGTCACGCTGACATTCCCTGATTATGATGACTATGAGATGGATGTGACACTTATGCTGGATACCCTATCCTCGGAGGCACCTGCTTTGACTCGGGAACAGCAGGAATCC
>JAZUJU010000091.1:0-6553 GCA_045642985.1 Bacteroidaceae bacterium
CGAGGACTTTTACCAGCTCAGCGATATTGTCACCGGGCTGGAAAGTTCAAGTTTCATTTACGAGGGGAGGCTTCCGTCATCTAACTGCGACTTCATGTTCGATATGGTCTTTGAAAGCGAGGATGCGCTCAAGAGTTTTTCGGAGAATCCTGAACATCTGAAGATTGCAGGAAAAATGAAACCGTACATCAAATCCAGAACATGTTTGGACATATTATTATAGCAACATCATTTTTTACAGATATGAAAAGTCTTCAACTAGTCAAATCGGCGGCACTTCTGACCATTGCCGCACTGAGTTTCGGAACACTGCAGGCACAGCAGGATTTCACAAACGAAAAAATAGTATCCGTTCCTTTCGGCGAGCAGGCTCCGTCTGCCAACCCTGGCCAGAGGAATTTCGGCGGTATGATGCCGGCAATGCGTCCCCCGCAGAACGCACAGAACGGTCAGGCTGCCCCGCGTCCGCAGATGCAGCGTCCTCCGATGCAGATGCCGGCAGGCGGTATGGGCGGTTTCGGCGGCGGCCAGCGTCCGGCACAGCAGACCCGTATCCAGAATCTGAAGGATATGTCTATGAGCGACCCGTATATATTCCCTGACGAGGAGACCAAGACCTACTGGCTGACCAGCACGGGCGGAAGCCTCTACAAGAGCAAGGACCTGCAGAACTGGGAAGGCCCGTACAATGTCATCGACCTGTCAGGCACCTGGATGCAGGGCAATTTCGTAGCCGCAGCCGAGATTCACAAATTCAACGGCAAGTACTACTACGCAGGCACCTGGAACAGCCACCGTATCTGCATCGAACAGGTTCCGCGCCGTTACAATGTTCCTCTGAACCAGACCCAGTTGCTGGTATCTGACAAGATTGACGGCCCGTACAAACCGCTCGTTCCGGATTCGACATTCTGTCTGGGTCCGACCGACTGGGACATCATCGACGGTACTCTCTACGAGGAGAACGATACTGTATATATGGTGTTCGTGCACGAATGGACACAGCTCATCGACGGCACAATGGACTATATGCCGCTGACCAAGGATCTGAAGTACCGCACCGCCAATCCTACCACAATGTTCCGCGCCAGCGAGGCCCCGTGGTCAAAGGAGATGAACTCCATTGGCGAAGCGACCTTCGGTATGAAGATGCCGGGTTGGGTTACTGACGGTCCCGAAATGTTCCGCACACAGACCGGCAAGCTCGGTATGCTCTGGTCCAGTTGGGGCGAAAACCGCTATGCTCAGGGTATAGCCTACTCCACATCAGGCAGCATCAAGGGTCCGTGGGTACAGGAAGAGCAGGCCTTCAAGGGCGACAACTCCGGTCACGGTATGCTGTTCCGCACTTTCGAAGGACAGCTTCTGTATGTGGTTCACCACGCAGAAGGTGAGAATGGCGCACGCAAGCCTCAGATTTGGACTGTCGATGACTCAGGCGACAAACTGATTCTGGGCGAACAGCTCTATTAATCAAAACACTTCAAGCCGGTAATATCCTCTCGGAAAATTACCGGCTTATTTTTCATCCATTTGAAATTTACAGACAATGAAAAGACTGATTCTGACTTCCTTTATTCTCCTTGCCGCAACATTGGCAGGCCCGGTATGCTCTGCTGCTGACGACTATACCGTCAAGACCACAAACGGTAAGGTACAGGGCTTTAACGAAGAGGGAACAATGGCATTCAAAGGCATACCTTATGCCAAAGTTGAACGCTTCATGCCTCCACAGCCTGTTGACAAGTGGGACACTGTGATGGTATGTACCGAATGGGGGCCGCAGGCTATGCAGAACGGACGTAACTCGACCAACCAGAAGGAAATGTCCGAAGACTGCTGCGTGCTGAACGTCTGGACTACCGGTCTCAAGGGCAAGAAACCGGTAATGCTGTGGTGTCACGGCGGAGGCTTTGACTCCGGAACATCAGCCTGGAATCCGGGTATGGGTCTGGCCAAAAAGGATGTGGTAGTCGTCAGTCTGAATCATCGTCTCAACATACTCGGATTCCTTGACCTCTCGGCCACCGGCAATCCCAAATACAAATATTCCGGCAACGTCGGAATGCTCGATGTCGTTGCGGCCCTGGAATGGATACGCGACAACATCAGTGCATTCGGCGGTGACCCGAAGAATGTCACCGTGTTCGGCGAATCGGGCGGTGGCGGCAAGGTCGGTACCCTGATGTGTATGCCGAAAGGCAAGGGGCTGTACCACAAGGCAATAATAATGAGCGGCACCATCCTTAATGTCAACAACAAGCAGATGACCGAGGAACTTGGACTTGCCGTTCTGAAGGAACTGGGAATCCCTGCTGACCAGGTCGAACGCATTAACGACGTGCCTTACGACAAGCTTTATCAGGCAGGTCAGAGAGCATTGGCGGCAAGCATAGGCACCCGTTCTCCCGGAACGCCGATGATGTGGGGCTTCGGTCCTACTCCAGACGGCGAAATACTGCTCCAGCAGCCGTTCCAGCCCGATTTTGCAGCAGTGTCCGCCGACATTCCGCTTGTTATCGGAACCACTTTCAACGAACTTCAGCGCGGTCAGTACAACCGTCAGATGACTCTCGAACAGGCAAAGGCTGCCGTTCAGCAGACTTTCGGCAACGACACCGAAGCGTATGCAGCCGAACTGGCAAAGGCATGGCCCGACTACATTCCGCAGGACCTGCCGTCAATAGATATGATGTTCCGCGCCAAGACCATCATCACTGCCGATGCGGCATCAGCATCGAAGAAGGCTCCGATATACAACTATATGTTCACGTGGAAATCGCCTTCAACAGGCATCTCAGCCCACGGTGCCGAGCTGAACTTCTGCTTCAACACTCTGCATCTGGCGGGACGCGATCTGCCCAATCCGTCAGAATCAGATCTGCGTCTGGCAGACAGAATGGCTCAGTCGTGGGCCAACTTCGCACATACTGGCGACCCGAATGTCGAAGGCCTGCCGCAGTGGAAGCCCTACACCGCCGAAAACGGCGAATGTTTCCTGTTCGGTCCGGAGTGTGAGATTCGTCACAATTTTGACCGCAGGCTTGAAGAGATTATCAACACCCACTGCTTCAAGAAGTTGGACGCGTTCCGTGCATCCGGCTCGCTCAAGTAAGACAGATCAGAGAAGTCTTATTGCATTGATGTTACGTCCGCAGGCGGCACCTTCACGACGCGCTGAATAAAAGCGTTCGTCCAAATAGGTGCAGATGTCTGCGGATATGATATTCTGCGGCATTACGCCCGCGTTTTCGAGAATCAGTCTGTTGGCCGTTATCAGATCGATGTGGTAACCTCCGCGCATACTGCCAGGCTCAGGAACGCCGTCCCTCTGCCAGATTTCATCCATTGGAAAACCGGCATCACGGAACATCTGCACTACCTCAGGCCCAACCTGAAAGCTCCCGCGCATTATTCCCGGCCCGATTACGGCCTTGAGGTCCGAAGCTTCGGTGCCGAATTCCGCTTTCATCGCAGCAATGGCATTCGCCGAAATGGAGCGGACGGTGCCCTTCCAGCCGGAGTGAACGGCGGCAGCTGCATGATTGCGTGTATCGTACAGAAGCACAGGAATACAGTCGGCTGTCCTGACTCCGATTGCACACCCCCTGAGATTTGTGATGAAGGCATCGTAGCCCTCCAGATCCTGACGCGTCAGATCAGGTCTGTCAATGACGGCGACACTGATGCCGTGTACCTGATGACCGGTAATGACCTTGTACGGCAGGTCGGAGCCTCGCATCGTGGTGAAGGCCTCCACTCTGTCATCGAGCTGATATGAAAACAGCGATATGTTCCCTGATGCCGGAATCTCAGTCATCATTACTGTTCACCACCCGGCATATTTGTAATCAGGTTGAACCCTTCGGAATCGACATACGACAGCAGCACGTACCAGTAGTACTCGTCATCGTCCGACGGTGCGTATGTTTTCTGAAGTGTCAGCAGTATGCCGTTGTCTCCCTTCCAGATTAGCCAGCCACCGCTTTCCTCAGGCTCGCCATAGCTGCTTACGAACCTGGTCTTAAGATTGTCAACGATGTAGTCGGCATCATTCTCGAAAAAGAAATAGGTCTGGAATTCCGCCGCATAGAAACGGTTCTTCTTGTTGATTATGTCAAAACGCGATGTCTTCCAGCGCAGTCCCAGAAATACGATGTCGGTAGTCTGAACGCTTTTGCGGTTCTTGTATCGGTCAGTAAAGACGAATGACCCGGACTTTGCCCGCAGTTCCTTCTGCACAGTTACCGCAGAATTGGATTCCCCAAGACGGAAGCCCATAATATCGCCATCGATATCGGCAGCCATCGCCATTCCCGATACCGCCATCAGAATCAGTGTTGCAAGTATTCTCATAACAAACCGTTTACACTGCAAAGTTACTCGAAAAAGAACTAACTTTGTAAACTGAACATAGTATTAAAGACAAGATTTCCGCTCCGCTGTATTTCCAGCTGATACTGCTTGCAGTCGTAGTCAGCTATGCCATTCTGCTGTTCAAGACCAGGCTCAACCCCAAGGTGTTGCGCCGTTCCGCGCTGATTATTCTGGCGGCAGGTACCGCGCTCAATATGTACGGTCTGAATCTGGAGAATTTCTCCGAAGGTATCGTCACTCTGTTCTTCAGGTCTATGCTGCTGACAATCAGGATATTCGTCTACGATGGCGATCTCATAGACCTGACAAACGGGCAGCACACTTATATGTTCCTGGAGCTGTATTTCTGCATCTTCTACCTTGCGATGCTGACCAGTATCTCGGCTATAATTCTGCTGTTCGGCAAGCGCGCAATGACATTCTTCTCGCTGACTTTCCGCAAGAAGACTTTCCGTCACGTATTCATTGGTATGAACAGACGTTCGGAAATAATCGCAAAAGGCATACAAAACGAGGATATCGCATTCATCGAGTTTCCATCGGATACCGATGACGGCGAATTCTCAGTGAAACAGATTATCAGCGGTTTTACTGACGATGAGGAAAAGCGGAGTTTGAAATCGGGCGGCAACATACTGCTGCTGAGTGCCAAGCGCAATCTCAAGCCCACCAACTCGACCAGCAATATATTCGCTCAGATAGGTCTGGAAAAATTCAAGAAACTTATCACCTCCGACACTGCATTCTACATACTGTCCGAGGATGCGAACCGCAATCTGGACGATCTTATGAGTCTGCTCAGCGACAAGGATCTGACCAAAAACACCATCCACGTATGCCTGTCCCGCGAAGGTGTAGCACGATACTACAAGACTGTCACAAAGCGCACCGGAGCCCACTTCATCTATCCGTCATCATTTGCAGTGGTGGAACTGATGAAGAACGGCAGTTGCCATCCTGCAGCAGTCATGCAGCCTGCCATCGCAGCTGACGGAACTCCGACAGGGGCCGTCAACGGCAGCTTCAACGCTCTTGTGGTGGGATTCGGAGAGACAGGCCAGGCCGCAACAAAATTCATATACGAATTCTCGGCTGCCGTAAGGCCTGACGGTTCGCCCGTACCCGTTCACATCACTGTCAGTGACGAGAAGATGGACAGTCTTATGGGGCCTTTCATATTTGACAACCCCGAAATGAACAATCCCGAAATATTCTCGTACCAGAATGTAGGTACAGAATCAAGTGAGTTCTGGAGCAGTCTGATGCAGAGTCTCAACGATCTGAACTACATCGAGATTTCTATGGGCAACGATGCGGCCAACCTTGAGCTGGCCTGCACCATTTTTATGTATGCGATGAAGAAACGCCGCAACGGTCTGGACAATCTGCTGATTCTGGTGCGCAAAAGATGCACACTTTCGCACGAGGAAGAACTTGTCAGCAAGATGAACGAGCGTGCCGGTCACAATGTGATTATCTGCTACGGCGAACACGAGAAGGTCTTCACATCGGATATGATTGTATCCCAAAAGAGCAACGGCATAAACAGGAATGCCACATCACTCGCAGACCGCATATCGGCAGCCTACACATCAGTCTCGGGCAAGGAAGTGAACCTCGATACAAAAACGGAGTCATACCACGTCAAGAACCGCGCAAGGATGGAACTGCACCAGCTGATTTCGCGAGCCAACCACGTGGCCTCGCTCGCAGTCTTCACCGACGGGCACAAGGAGGTTTCGGATGAAGCGCTGGGCAATCTGACCCGTATGGAGCATCTGCGCTACGCCCGTTACCTTGCAGCTCACGGCTATCACTTCTCGGACACGGACGACGACCTGTTCAAGACCAGTCATCAGATATGCAAATGGGAGGAGCTGAACGAGGAGGACCGCACTTACCACCGCGATATGGTGCTTGCACAGCTGTCTATTATTGACTGACTATACATTTCGACAAACAAAGATTCGTTATGACGGTCAGATAATAGAAAAGGGCTCATAAACACATAGTTTACGAGCCCTTGCCAGTGACCCCGTTGGGATTCAAACCCAAGACCTTCAGAACCGGAATCTGACGCTCTATTCAGCTAAGCTACGGGGCCCTATGACTGGTTTGCGCTGTAAAGATAATGCTTTTTTCGGCTCATTGCCTAATGTAGCGCAAGCTTTTGACC
>JAZUJU010000092.1:0-3763 GCA_045642985.1 Bacteroidaceae bacterium
AAGTTCTCCGGATAGACCAGCCACTGGTCTGCATGAGGAGCGTCCTTCCATTCCTCGTATCCGCTCAGATGCTCCTTGTACTGACGCTCGAACTGATAGCCGTCAATGTGATAATACTTCTCAAGCGAAGAAGCCGCTATCGGGTATCTGTCCAAGAACTTCTTCCATAGAACCCCTTATAAATCGCTGATTATCAGCTATCCCTTCGCAGTCGATAAAGGGCTCTTTCCAGTTTAGCAATTTTTCTCTCTGTGAGTTCCCTCTCCGACAAACCGACTTTACTTGCATCGTATTCAGTCTTTGTCTTTACCATGACAAAGAAGATCGTCGCAAGTTTATGAGCAGTTGCAACATTGGCTTGAAGACTTCCGCTTCGTGCACGTATGCGCCTGTAGTATTCACCCATTTCGCCTTTATCCCGGGCAAGCGGTGCGGCTGCTGTCCTGAATATCTGGCCGACGATGTTTTTACGCTTCATCATCCGGCTTGAAAGTATTTTCCCTCCCGATATCTTATTGTTTGGGACTAGATTACACCAACTGCAGAACTTTTCTGCTGACTCGAACTTATCTGTGAAGTCATGGCCCAATTCACCGATGAGCTCCATTGAGGCCAGGTCTTTGATCCCTGGGATTTTGAAGACGTTGACTCCCCAGATATCGAATGCGTATCTTTCGATATCAATCTTAGGCGCATTCTTCGACCTGGCACTGGCCTTCCGCTTGTAGAGTGAAAGCTCGCAAGGAACTCAAACTTTGCAGATGTGTTGTCTTCCATACTTCAAAGGTAAGGTCTTTTGATACACAAACCTACCTTCAAGTATATGTTTATGTCACATTATGCCACGGATGTTTGCAGGTATCCCAATAAGATCAGTATCTTTACCGACGAAAACGACCCATTGACTGAACAGACTAACAGCATTTGAATAATATGAGACTCAGCCGTTTTGCAATAATTGCCATCCTGTCTATTTTGACCTGTGCCGCCAGCGCAGGAAACATATCTTTTCTCCAGTATGAAAATGAATGGTTCATAAGCCATGGGGAAAACGTTCTGTTCCACGGAACCGGCAAAGTCGATTTCAACAATCTTCCGCCTTTCATTGCCGAAGTAGTAGCGGAACTGGACAGCACAGAGCCGTCTGTGCCTGCACGAAGAGCAGCTGCACGCAAAGAAGGCAATACTGTCATAGGTCCTATTATTCAGACCGAATGGCATCAGTATGCCCCGTACAACGAGCTTATGCCTGTCATAGACGGCAACAATGTTCCGGCTGGCTGTGCTACGATTGCCACCGCACAGCTTGTCAACTATTACAGATATATGAAGCCGTGGTCCACCGATTATTTTCAGATAGCGTATGGCGATGTGCAGCACGGGGACATATACAAATGGTATGACCCTCAGGATGTATGGTGCCAGGAACGTGTGTACCGGATTCACCACACATCTGAAGGATGGACCGAAGACATTACACCGGCGAAACTTTGTGAGGAAATAGCCATAGCACAACGGTCCACATTCAAGCCGGGCGAGACCGGAACATTTGTTAATGACCAGTGGCGCGCCATCCTGAAATTGTTCGGATATGAAGCCAAGTACATTGACCCTACCGCTGACAGGATTCCTGCATTGCTTCAGGAACAGTTGGATATGGGGAGGCCTGTTCTGATATCGGGAGTCAACAGTGCCCTTACAGGACACTCCTTCATCTGCGACGGTTACAATTCCAACGGGGAGTACCATCTGAACCTGGGTTGGGGTGAAGGTTGGAACTGCTGGAGTGCCGTCAATGCTTGGGAATACGGCAAGAACAATCTGATTACCCTGTATCCGGATTATGACGGCAATTCTCCTTATGTGATTGAGACCGAACCCGGAACAGCCGTATTCAGAAACCTGACCACCGGCGAGACATTCTCCAGTCTGATGACAGTTTCAAAAAATTATGACAGTGCTACAGGACTTCCCGATTCAAGCAGTGTGATGTATGAAGTACAGCTCACTGCCGGCCGCTATGAATATTACGTAGAATACTCTGACGGCAGAAAGCTGTCGGCTGCACTGCCGGATCCCAGTGCTTGGGAAACATTCACTCTATACAATCACAGCTCTTCCGATTTCATTGCATCATCCTGTGAGATCAGCATACCTTACCCGTGCCACGCTACATTTTATGCCACATACGATATTTACGGGCTGAATATGATACTCCAGTCTTTCGACCGTGGCACAGTCAATGCAGGTGACATATCCCTGAGCCTGACCGGAGCTGATTCCGATTATAAGGCATCTGGTAAGGCTGATTATTCACAGACCGTATATGATGACGGTCAGGTGATAGGAACATACATTGTCAAATTGGACAATGTTCCTGCCGGGAAATATACCATATCCGGAACGGGACACAATGATGAAGTCGGCGATTTTCATATCGGAATTAATCCCACTGTTGACATCGGTTTCATAGAGGTGACAGACAGGAACTACGGCAGCCTTGATTATTACAAGTGGCTTCAGTATTACGAGAGGCCGATGTGGAGCTGTGACAGCAATGATGAATATCCGCCGATGAAGATTATCCTTTCCGGTGACACACAGGATATGTACACTGTTGTCCTGTTCTATGAAACCGGTACTGGACAGCGAATCGGTATCTACGCTCAGAACATCAAAGAGAAACCTGCTGACATACCCGAGTGTATCTATGTACTCGGAGCCGATTCTGAATTCAACCCGGCTGACCCCGGATTTGTCCTGATGCCTACAGGCCAGAAGGGAATATATTCAGGTATCGTCAACTTCGACTATATAGTTTTTATGTTGGGAACAGTCAGGACCGAAGACATTATGGAATTCATGAGTCTCGGTTTCGGTGCCGCTCAGGAGCACGCTTTACTTGGACTGCATTCGCCGGTAAGCATCAGAAGAGCCTCATCCAATTACATCTACGTCCAGGAATACGGAGAGATGGCCCTGACAGTTGACCTCAATGCGATGACTGTCAATATGAGTCCGGCATCGGCAGTAGGGACACCTGTAACAGCCCCTTCTGACGATGCCTGTGTAACAGACCTGTACGGCAGGAAGTTCAGTCCGGATACAGTCTTACCCCATGGTATCTACATCAGAAATGGCAGAAAACACCTAGTGCGCTGACCTCATCTCAAAAAGTACATTCGCTGCCTGCTGGTTAAACGAGATGTCAGACAGCTGAAGTTTCTCAAGTACCGGTTTCATTTTCGGTACATTGTCAAGGTGAATAGTCACATTATTGTCACTTCCGAAAGTAGCTACACCAGAGAGTTTCTCCCTGACAAAATTGCCTACCATTCCAAGTGCCATATTCATCATCGCGCCACCTCCATCAAGAGCCAGGCGAAGGTCATTTCCTGACACGCCCAATACACGCAGGCTCATACCCATGTCGGTAGTCATACCGAGTACTTTTACAGGATAGCTCACACGTATTGAGTCTGTTGACTCATAGCCGAATTTCAGTTCCGTTCCAGATGCCTCTCTTACGAACCTCTCCAATTCAGCATAACCTAACGCCAGATTCATAAGATAACGTGAGTTCGATGAAATATAATTAGTTGATAATTTGGTGATTAGCGGGATTTGTTGTAAATTTAAAGTGGAATAAACAAAAACCCACAACAAACCCTCGCTATGTTCACCGACGATAAAATTTTTCACTTCGTTCAAGCGCAAGCGGAGTCCTGAAATATTCTGTCTTGCCGATGATTTCTGCAAGTTT
>JAZUJU010000093.1:0-58194 GCA_045642985.1 Bacteroidaceae bacterium
CGCATATCGGAACTGTTTGTGCATCAGGAGGCTGACAGCACGGTATCGGCAGCGGGCATCACTCTGAACAACGGAGCTACACGCAATTCGGCGTATGTCACTCTGGCCGGTAGGGGGGCGTCGCTGGAGCTTGACGGCATAGCCATTGCCGACGATGACCAGAAGGTTGACAATCTGACTTTTGTGGAGCATCGGGTTCCGGACTGCCGCAGCGCAGAGCTGTTCAAGTATGTGCTCGACGATAATGCCGTAGGCTCGTTTGCCGGGAAGGTGCTGGTGCGCGAGGGCGCAGGCGGCACGGTTTCGGAGCAGACTAACCGCAATATCTGTCTGAAGCGTACTGCCAGAATGTTCACCCAGCCGCAACTGGAGATTTACGCCGACGATGTCAAGTGCAGCCACGGGGCTACTGTGGGGCAGCTTGACGAGAAGGCTCTGTTCTATATGCGTCAGCGCTGCATCAGCGAGGAGGATGCAAGGACTCTGCTGATGATGGCCTTCATTGACGAAGTCATTGACCGTATGTCGATTGAACCTCTGTGCCAGAGACTGCGGCATCTTGTGGAGCGTCGCTTCAAACACGGAAGCGCTCTGTGTGAGGGCTGTTCTATTTGTAAATGAGTATGCTGGACATTGCTGAAATAAGAAATGAATTCCCGATACTGGGGCAGAAAGTCTATGACAGACCGCTGGTCTATCTGGACAATGCGGCTACGACGCAGAAGCCGCGCTGCGTGATTGACAGCATAAGCGAAGTATACCTGACATGCAATGCCAATGTGCATCGCGGGGTTCATCGTCTGTCGCAGATTTCGACGGACCGTATGGAAGCTGCCCGCGAGACTGTCAGGGCATTCATTGGTGCCGACAGCACTGATGAGATTATCTTTACCCGAGGCACGACTGAGAGTATCAACCTGCTGGCAGCGTCGTTTGCCAAGGCTTTCCTCAAACGGGGTGACGAGGTGCTGATTTCGGGCATGGAGCATCACAGCAACATCGTTCCGTGGCAGATTCAGGCTGGGCAGTATGGCTTTGAACTGAAGGTGATTCCCGTTACGGACGAGGGCCTTTTGGACATGGAGGCATTCCGGAGGTTGCTGAGCGACAGGACCCGACTGGTAAGCGTGACTTATGTGTCGAATGTTCTGGGAACGGTCAATCCGATAGAGGATATAATAAGGTGTGCGCACGCCAGAAACATTCCTGTGGCAGTTGATGGAGCTCAGGCTGTTCCGCATATGCCGGTGAACGTGAAGCAGCTCGATGCCGATTTTCTGGCTTTCAGCGGCCACAAGGCTTACGGCCCTACAGGCATAGGCGTGCTGTACGGCAAACGCAGTCTGCTGAATCTGCTTCCTCCGTATCACGGTGGCGGCGAGATGATACAGCACGTGTCGTTCGAAAAGACCACTTTCAATGAACTGCCCTACAAGTTCGAGGCTGGAACGCCCGACTATGTTGGGGCTATTGGTATGGCGCGTGCCCTGCAGTTCATGACCCAGCTCGGAGTGGAGGAGATTTCACGCCGAGAGAAGGAATTGTGTACCTATGCTATGGAGCGGATGAGCCGCATCCCGGGTATGCGCTTTGTGGGCAATGCGTCCGAGCGCTGCGGCGTGATTTCGTTCCTGGTGGGTGATATCCATCCGTCTGATATGGGTACGCTTCTTGATCATCTGGGCATTGCGGTGCGTACAGGTCATCACTGCGCCGAACCTCTGATGACGCGCTTCGGCATACCGGGTACGGTAAGGGCATCGTTTGCCGTCTATAATACCGAGGCCGAGGTCGATGCGCTGGTAGCGGGCATAGAACGTGTCTGCCGTATGTTCTGACAACAGTCTTGTATGCTGAAACTTTTTCTGAACGAGGGCGTGCTTGAGGCCGGATGCGATGAGGCAGGACGCGGATGTCTGGCGGGGCCTGTGTTTGCGGCTGCGGTAATTCTGCCTCCGGATTTCAGAAACGAATTGCTGAACGACTCAAAACAGCTTACGGAGAAGCAGCGCTATGCTCTGCGGCCCGTCATCGAGCACGAGGCTGCGGCTTGGGCTGTGGGTGTATGCAGCAACGGGGAGATTGACCGCATCAACATTCTGTCTGCATCGATACTGGCCATGCATCGTGCCGTGGACGGTCTCAAACTGCGTCCTGAGCATTTGCTGATTGACGGCAACCGCTTCAGGCCTTATCCTGGCATTCCGCATACCACGATAGTCAAGGGCGATGCTACAATGATGTCCATAGCCGCTGCGTCGGTGCTGGCAAAGACTTACCGTGATGATTTCATGAACCGAATCGCAGCAGAGTATCCGCAGTATGACTGGTTGTCAAACAAGGGCTACCCAACAAAAAAGCACCGTGCCGCAATCAAGCAGTACGGTACTTCGCCATATCACAGAGTGACATTCAATCTGCTCGGTGACGGGCAGCTGTCATTTGACTTCTCAGAGAATTAGTTCGAAAGGATGGCCAGGACATTGATAAGCTCCTGGTCAATCGGCTTGTCCTTCTTGATGGCCTTGTTGACGGGAACGTTAATCAGTTTCTGGTTGTGAACGCCTATCATCACGTTGCGCTGTCCGTCCTGAAGGGCCTCGATGGCTGCCACTCCCATACGCGATGCGAGAATGCGGTCGTAGGCACTTGGTTTGCCGCCGCGCTGCAGGTGACCGAGTATGGAGACGCGCACGTCGAACTGCGGATACTCCTTGCGGACGCGCTCGGCGTAGTGCATTGCGCCGCCGTCCTTCTCCGAAACGATTACGATGGAGCTGTTCTTGCTCTTGCGGATGCCTCGTGAAATGTAGTTGGCCAGCTGGTCGATGCTGGTGTCATCTTCGGGTATGATGGCTGCTTCGGCTCCGCCTGCGATGGCGCTGTTCTGAGCCAGAAAACCGGCATCGCGTCCCATTACCTCGACAAAGAATATGCGGTCGTGCGATGATGCGGTGTCGCGTATCTTGTCGATGCATTCGGTGATGGTGTTGAGTGCGCTGTCGTATCCGATGGTGTCGTCTGTGCCGTACAGATCGTTGTCGATGGTGCCTGGCAGGCCGA
Organism: Bacteroidaceae bacterium; assembly: GCA_045642985.1. Classification (GTDB taxonomy): domain Bacteria; phylum Bacteroidota; class Bacteroidia; order Bacteroidales; family Bacteroidaceae; genus Colenecus. The sequence goes on from JAZUJU010000093.1 coordinate 3,064, forward strand.
CAAATGGAAAGTCAAACTCGCTTGCAAAGTCGTAAGCTCCGGTCAGTGAGCCGTTGCCGCCAATGACGACGAGTGCGTCCATATTGTGCCTCTTGATGGTGGCATAAGCCTTGAGACGACCTTCGTGGGTCATAAACTCCTCGCTGCGTGCCGTCTTGAGTATGGTTCCGCCGCGCTGTATGATGTTGCTGACGCTTTCTGTGGTGAATTCGGTGACTTCGTCGTGGATGAGTCCCTCATAGCCGCGATGGATTCCATAAACCAGCCAGCCGGCGTTGATGGCTGAACGTGTGACGGCGCGTATGGCCGCATTCATTCCCGGTGCGTCACCTCCAGAGGTGAGTATGCCAATAGCTTTGATTCCTGACATTTTTTGTTTGTATTTATTGCGTTGTAAATGTAACTATAAATTTGTTATTAAGTGTGCTTTTGAGTAATTTTGCGCGGTTTTACGCCGATGATTTTAATTAGTTACAAGATATGAAACAGAAAGCATTGCTTATGATCCTTGACGGCTGGGGCATTGGAAACCGTTCGAAGGCTGATGTCATCTACAATACGCCTACACCTTATATGGATTATCTGAACGAGACTTATCCTCACGCACAGCTTCTGGCAAGCGGCGAGAATGTCGGTCTGCCTGACGGTCAGATGGGCAACTCGGAGGTGGGTCACCTGAATATCGGCGCAGGTCGCGTGGTCTATCAGGATCTGGTCAAGATTAACCGTGCCATTGCGGACAACAGCATAATGCAGAACAAGGAGGTCGTATCGGCATACGAGTATGCCAGAAAGACCGGCAAGAAGCTGCATCTGATGGGACTGGTTTCGGACGGCGGCGTTCACAGTTCGCTGGAGCATCTGCTCAAGTTCTGCGACATCGCCCGTGAATACGGTCTGGACAATGCGTATGTGCACTGTTTCATGGACGGCCGCGACACTGACCCGAAGAGCGGTCAGGGCTTTATCCGTACTCTGGTGGAGCGCGGCGACAAGGTGGCTACAATCATCGGCCGCTACTATGCCATGGACCGCGACAAGCGTTGGGAACGCGTCAAGGTGGCTTACGACCAGCTGGTGAACGGCGAGGGAAAGAAGGCTGACGATATGGTGAAGGCGGTGATGGAATCTTACGAGGATGGCGTTACCGACGAGTTCATGAAGCCTATCGTGAACAGCGCTTACGACAGCCGCATCGAGAAGGGCGACGTGATCATTTTCTTCAACTTCCGCAACGACCGTGCCAAGGAACTTACTATCGTGCTGACCCAGCAGGATATGCCGGACAACGGTATGATGACTATTCCGGAACTGCAGTACTACTGCCTGACTCCGTACGACGCTTCTTTCACGGGTGTCCACATCCTGTTTGACAAGGAGAATGTAAACAATACTCTTGGCGAGTTCGTGTCAAGTCAGAAACTGGCTCAGCTGCACATTGCCGAGACCGAAAAGTACGCTCACGTAACGTTCTTCCTGAACGGCGGACGCGAGACTCCGTACGAGGGCGAGGACCGGATTCTGGTTCCGTCGCCGAAGGTCGCCACATACGACCTGCAACCTGAAATGAGTGCCTACATCGTCCGCGACCGCCTGGTCGAGGCTATCGGTACTGACAAGTACGATTTCATCGTGGTAAACTTTGCAAACGGCGATATGGTGGGTCACACAGGCGTTTACGAGGCTATCGAGAAGGCTGTCGCAGCTGTCGATACCTGCGTTCACGATGTGATTGAGGCTGCCAAGGCTCACGGTTACGAGGCTATCATCATTGCAGACCACGGCAATGCCGACAATGCTGTGAATGCCGATGGCACTCCGAACACTGCCCATTCGCTGAATCCTGTTCCGGTCATCTATGTGACTCCGCGCAAGGACGCTACAGTCCAGAACGGAATCCTGGCCGATGTGGCTCCGAGCATCCTGAAGATTATGGGTCTGCAGGCACCTGCCGAGATGACGGGCAAGGTTCTGATCGGATAAATGAACAAATAGTTGCGGGCGTCTGTAGCGCTCTTTTCAAAAAAGTGTATATTTGCACCCGCAACTGAACGTTTCGTTAGCTCAGCTGGTTCAGAGCGCTTGCTTCACACGCAAGAGGTCCGCGGTTCGAGTCCGCGACGAAACACACCTCGGCAAGCCAATTTTTATTAAAAAGTCCCGATTTCGGGGCTTTTTTTTGCAAAATGGATATCTTTGCGCCATAGCTGTAAATACGCCAAGATATGAAGACATTTTTCAGAAGATACCTGACGATACTTTTTGCCCTGACAGTTGCCGGAAGTGCCGGTGCACAGCAGTTTGCCAACAATCTGGCGGCAGCCAGTACCGATCCTGTCGCTGATTCTATCGCCATAAGCAGGATGCGCGAGAAACTGGAGCACATCAGGCAGACAGAACATCGTCCTACCGTAGCCCTGGTGCTGAGCGGCGGCGGTGCGAAGGGTGCATCGTACATAGGTATTCTCAGATATATGGAGGAAATAGGTATTCCGATAGATATGATCTGCGGAACCAGTATGGGCGGTCTGGTAGGCGGTATGTACGCGCTGGGCTACTCCAGCAGCGATCTGGAGCATATATTCAAGTCCGTTGACTGGGAAGTGACGATGAGTGACGATATTGATATGAAATTTGTTCCGTTCGAGGAAAAGTCGTACAAGGACAAGGTCAGTATGACTCTGCCGTTCTATTATGACGATGAAACTCACCAGAAACGTAATCAGATTCTGAATCAGCCGATTGATGACGATATGGAGAGTTCTGCAAGCAAGAAACGTATGTTGTCAACGCTCCCTATGGGTTATATCAACGGATTCAACATAGAGACCATGCTCTCGAATCTGACGGTGGGCTATCACGGCGACATCATGTTTGACGAGCTGCCTATTCCTTTCTTCTGTGTATCGTCGGATCTCGTGTCGGCCAAGGCCAATTATCATACTCACGGTTCGTTGACCAAGGCTCTGCGTGCCACAATGTCTATTCCCGGCGTGTTCGCTCCGGTCCGGATGGGGTCTATGATTCTGATAGATGGCGGTACCCGAAACAATTTCCCTGTCGATATCGCACGTGCTATGGGTGCTGATATAATAATAGGTGCCGAAGCAGCCAAGCGCGGTACGACCTATTCAGATGTTAACAGTGCCCTGGATATCCTCAGTTGTATGATAACGATGCTCGGCGATGATGCACGCAGCAACAAGGTGGCACAGCCGGATATGTTCCTGAAACCTGAGACAGGAAACCTTAAGACATTGAGCTTCAACCCAGAGGCAATTTCGGAACTGATTGGTTACGGTTACGAGTCTGCCAAGGCAAAATCGGAGGATTTCGCGGAAATCAAGGCTCGTCTCGGCAGTTATGAACTCCCTGATTCCCTGAATCGTGACAAGGCTCTCAATCTGTTCGAAAACAAGGTTCTGGTGAGCGGAATTATGGCGAACGGTATTGAAAAGTCCGAGCAGACAATGTTCCGCCGTATTCTGGCTCTGAAGGGACACCGCGAGCTTGATGCTGCTGATATAAAGAATGCCATGAGCCGTGTGATGGCGACGGGGGCATACGAAAAGGTGAACTATTCCCTGCTATGGAACGAGTCGTCGAATGACTACACACTTGAGTTTGACTGTGTCCCCGGGCAGATTCATTCTTTTGGTATCGGACTGCGAATGGATACAGAGGAGATGGCCGAACTGCTGTTGGATTTGAGACTCAATGCACATAATCTGAAAGGCTGGCAGTTTGACTTTCAGGCCAAGATATCTTCTCAGCAGAGCGTGAAGGCTTTGGCATCGTATATTTCGGATAATTTCGCCCAGGTCAATTTTTCGGCAGATTTCAAGAGGGTGAGGGCCGATGTGATGACTCCCATCAAGAACCTGAACTATGACCTTACATTCTTTGATGTGAATCAGACGATTTCAGTCTCGAACTTCCACAGCCGTTTTGTGTGTGTCGAGGCGGGACTCCGTCATGAGAATCTGTGGATTCCGGACGGTTCGCCGATGTTCTCGGACTATCGTGAAGATATGCCGGTGGTGCTTTCCGACTTCAGGCGGAAGGCGCATTACCTGACCGGATTCGGCCGTGTTGACATCAATACTATGGATGACAGGCAGTTCCCGACCAGAGGCTTCAAGGGCGGGGTGAATGTTGACTACGATTTTACGGATTTCGAAATCTCGGGCTGCAAACCGGTCTGGATGATTGACTTCAGTTCGAAGTTCGTTATTCCTTGTACAAAATGGTTCGCGATAGTTCCGCAGCTGTACTATCGTGCATATAACAACGACGAGGCTGTCGAGGGCAGCGACTACACCTTCTTCCATAGCAACTATATCGGCGGTGCGCTGCAGGGACGCTATATGAAACAGCAGATTCCGTTTGTCGGATTCGGCGATGTGATTCATGTCCAGAATCATGTGTTCGTGACGAATGTCGATTTCCGTTTCAATGTGCTTCCGAAACTGTATGTGTCAGGACTGGGAGGCTTTTACAGAACTGACTACACTCTTGCGGATATGTTTGACCGATTCAGCCCGGATGTGTTCGGATGGGGCGTTGAGGTAGCCTATGAGTCCTTCATCGGTCCGATTAAGCTCAATGCCTACTGGAACGATGCTGATTTCTGCAAGAATTTCGGGCTCTACTTCTCTCTGGGTTACGATTTCTGAAAACTCCGGAGTCACTTTCCGGCCAGTTCTGACAATTCGGCTCTCATACTGCGCGTCAGGTCCGATTCAATTTTGGGCCTGAACTGCTGCGCCATGCGGCAGTACTTGCGGAATTTGTCCTTGTCACCGGCATAATAGTACATTCTGGCCATCAGACAGATAGGGTACAGCCGGTTGGGAACGGTGTAGAACGCGCGTCTGTAGCATTCTGCAGCGCCGTCAGTATCTCCCTGTATTCTGCGGCACTCGCCAATCAGATTCCAGAACATGGGATCGCAGCTGATGCCGCTCCCCATACGCAGAATCTTCTCTCCGCCACTGATGTCTCCGCTTTCCATCAGTGCCTTGCCGTACTGGAACAGAAATCTGCAGTCGTGGGCAAGCAGGCTATCCAGGCCGTACAAGTTTTCTGCCGCCTGCCGGTATCTGCCCTGGCTTACCAGATGCTCGTGGCTGTGCCATTTGGCTGATGCCTGTCTGACTGGTGCTTCGCTGGCTCTGACTGCGGTCAGCGCAATGACCGAAGCAAGTACTGCGACAGTTTTGATGGCCGCATTCACTGTGTTGCGCCCGGAGCGGTATGGCTCTGCGGCACTTCCGGTGCACATAGCCATGATTACAGGTAGTATGATGCGGAATGCGGCTATCTCCTGCGGATACGAGAAACAGGCAAAGACTGATGCCGCAAGCAGTCCGTAACCGAATGGTGATCCCCGGCGGACAGCGTCTGCGGTAAGCAGGGCTGCGGCGGCAATCAGCAGAACCATTGCCGGAATTCCGTGCTCCACGCCAGCGCAGAGGAATGTGTTGAAGGGGTATTCCGGCGAGTCGGCTGTCAACCTTTCGGATTCGCGGATGGGAGATTCGGCAAAGTGGCGGTACTGCGCTTCGCCGTATGCGTGAAGGTACATTCCGGGGCCTGCTCCGGCAAGAGGCCGCTCTGCCATTGCCTGCAGACTTATTCCGGCCATGAGGATTCGGCCGTCGGCCGATTCTTTTTTTGCAAGGTAGGCTGTGAGCGATACTGCCACCAATGCTGCTGCCAGTGCGGCAACGGAGATTAGCGCGACCTTTTGTCTCCGCTTGAAATACAGTCTGATCCGTTCTCTGTGACGAACAGCACATTCAGTGCCGATGGCGGCAGCTGCAGCCAACAGCGCGGCGCGGCTCATTGTAGCGGGCAGCAGGCAGATTCCGTACAGAGGGATGACTGTCAGCCATTTGTAATTCTGTCGGCTGTATCGCATACCGCTCCACAGGCAGGCAGTGCAGATGGCTATGAATCCTCCGTAGGGACCGGGATTGGAGAACGACCCCATGCATGCAAATCTGGGGTTCTCTCTGATTTCCAGTCCTGATATCTGCATGATTCCTTTAGTTACCTGCCAGATAAGCGCGGCTCCGGCCATCGCCAGAATTATGCGTTCGCAGACTTTGTATGTTCCGGGTGAAACTCCGCGACTGACTGCCCGAGTGATGACATAGATGGCAGTGCATTGCACCATCCGGTGAAATGCGATATGCGTGACAGGGCTGTTTCTGTGTGCAAGACAGTTCAGGAAAATGATGGTCAGCAGGACTGACAGAATGGTCTCTGCCGCTTTAATGCGTGCGCTCATGGTATGTGAAGTGTTTGTTTCGTGCGAAATTAGTGCAAAATTCCGATTATAATAGTAGATTTGTATCTGAAACAGTTTTTTACCGCTCGTTATGACTTTGCTGGAATTCTTTGCGCTCCTGGCCGGCATTATCGGTATTATCGGCAGCATAGTTCCGGGGCTGCCTGGGCCTCCTGTCAGTTGGATAGGTCTGCTGCTGGTCTACATCGGCGAGAATGCGGGCGGACACCCTGTCACTACGACCGCGCTGTTCGTGTGGCTCGTCGTGATGATTCTGGTCACTGTGCTGGACTATGTGATTCCCGCCCAGTTCACCAAGATGACGGGTGGAAGCAAGGCGGCGAGCTGGGGCGCGATTATCGGACTGTTCGCCGGGCTGTTCATACCGCCGCTCGGTATTATTCTGGGCAGCCTTTTAGGAGCTTTTGTGGCAGAAATGATGTTTGCGGGCAAGGATGCGTTCGACTCGGCGAAGGCTTCGCTCGGGGTCTTTGTCGGCTTTGTATTCGGTACCGGATTGAAGTTGATAGTGTCGGGACTGCTGATGTACTATATTGTGGTGGGCTGTTTCTGACGCTGCTTGTAATTGGCTCTATATGTTTGGGCAGGGAAAAATGAAATTTTTTGGAAAATGAGAATATATCGCTTTTCAGTTATTCTGATTGCATCGGCTGCAATGGCTCTGATGTCGTGTCACTCAGGAAATGATGCTCAGGAGGCTTCGGAGGACAAGACGTCGTTCGTGGATGTTCTGCATCAGCTTGACGAAACCTATGTTGACTACACGCAGTTCGCATCGTACCCCGGCGGGGATGAGGAACTGGCCAAGTTTCTTAAGGAAAATGTCGTTTATCCCGAAAAATGTGCGGCCGAAGGCATACAGGGACGCGTTATCGTCAATTTTATGGTCAATGAGGATGGCAGTCTGACCGATATTAAGGTGGCCCGTCCCGTCAATCCTCTGCTCGATGCCGAAGCACTCAGGGTGGTGGAGGCGATGCCTCATTGGATTCCCGGCAAATCTGCCGATGGCCAGCCGGTCAGCAGCCGCTATTCAATACCTGTCAACTTCACGGCGAACTGATGTAACGGGGCCTGTGTCCCTGCTTATGAAACAAAAAGAAACCGGCCTGATTGGTCGGTTTCTTTTTGTTGGTGATCTGTGGCGGATTTGAACCGCCGACCTCTTGCCTGTCAAGCAAGCGCTCTAAACCAACTGAGCTAACAGATCGAAGCGCGATTGCGGTGCAAAGGTAGAACTATTTTCCTGAAATCCAAAGAGAGTCGGCGGAAAAACTGCGTAACTGCTTGTTGGGGTTAGGATATCAACAGGCTGTTGAAAACTTTTGAGGAAAAAGTGGGTTAAAGTGGATTGAAGTGGAGCAAATCTACCTAACTTTGAATCGTGTATAACCCTATTGGGCAGAGTATGAGTTTTATCGGGCAGTTTCAGGCGAAGTTTGACAGCAAGAACAGAGTGTTTTTGCCGGCGGCTTTCCGTCGTGGACTGCAGAACGGGAATACTCAGCCGGACGTCAGACAGCAGGAGGTGACTTTGATTATCCGAAAGGATTTCTTTGAGAACTGTCTGGTGATTTATCCGGAGAGCCAGTGGAGGGCCGAGGTTGACAAGGTCCGCTCCAAACTGAACCGTTTTGACAATGCTCAGCAGATGGTGTATCGTAAACTTGTTTCGGAGGCGCAGGAGCTGTCGCTCGATGCCAACGGACGAATACTGATACCGCGTGTTCTGCTCGATAAGGTCGGCATAGTGCAGGAGGCGCTTTTCGTCGGTATGGAGCAGACAATCGAGGTCTGGGCTCCGACCGAGGCGGAGGCAAGGAGCGGCGGCAGCGAGCCGTTTATGAGTGATGCCGACTTTGCGGATGGGATTAAAGGATTTATGGCCGAGTGAGTGATATCTGTTACATAGAAGAATTTTGGATAGTAACGAGACTACATATCACGTACCGGTCCTTCTCAAACAAAGTGTAGACGGACTGGTTGTTGACCCCAACGGGGTCTATGCCGACGTCACATTCGGCGGCGGGGGACATTCCCGCGAAATTCTGTCGCGACTTTCCGGAAACGGGCATCTGTATGGCTTTGACCAGGATGCGGACGCTATGGCCAATGCCTTGGATGACAGCCGCTTTACATTTGTTTACAGCAATTTCAGATATATCAGAAACTTCCTGCACTACTATGGCGTGGAGAAACTTGACGGCATCATTGCCGATCTGGGCGTGTCCTGGCATCATTTTGACGATGCACAGCGCGGCTTCTCGTTCAGGTTCGACGCGCCGGTTGATATGCGCATGAACAGGTGCGACGGAGTCAGTGCAGCCGATGTGTTGAATGGGTACGATGGCGAGCGCCTGACTAAGATATTCAGTCTGTACGGTGAGTTGCAGTGTGCTTCGAGGCTGTCGGGGGCGATAGTCTCGGCACGCGGAAGACGCAGGATAGAGCGGACCGGTGAACTGTGTGCTATTGCTGAACCGATTCTGGGGCGCGAACGCGTGAAGAAGGATATGGCCAAGGTATTCCAGGCTCTCAGAATGGAGGTCAATCACGAGACCGACGCCCTGCAGGAGATGCTTCAGGCGGCGGCCGGAGTGTTGAAACCGGACGGCCGTCTGGTTGTCATTACCTACCATTCCATCGAGGACAGGATGGTCAAGAATGTGATGAGGAGCGGAAATGTGTCCGGCCAGGTGGAGTCGGACTTCTACGGCAACCGTAAGGTTCCTTATCGTCTTGTCGGGAAACCGGTTGTGGCCGATGCCGAGGAGCAGGCTGCGAATCCCCGTTCGCGCAGCGCCAAGTTGAGAATTGCGGAAAGAGTGCAGGAATAACGGAAAGAGTGTGCGAATATGGCGGAGTCGATAAACGGGAGACAGCAGGAAGCCGGTGATGGCAGGTTCGGTCTGAAGGAAATCCTCAAGGGCGAGGATCCGCGTATTGTGGAGTATCTGCGCCGTCAGATTCCGTTCATAGTGCTGTGCATGGTTCTGGTTCTGGTCTATATAGGCAACAGGTATGACAGCCAGCGTGACATCATACGTATTGAACAACTGAGGAAGGAACTGACCGATGTCCGGTATCAGGCCCTGAACACTACGAGCGATTTGTCGGCAAAGAGCAAGCCTTCGTATATAGAGAAGGTGGTGGGCTCCGGCAACTCCGGGCTTCAGAGCTCGATGCAGCCTCCGTTCAGAATTAAGAGCAAGCGTAGAAAATGAGTAGGAAAAACGGCAGTGTTGACAAGTCAGTCAGGCTTTTCCGAATACTGACAGTGCTGATGGGAACCGTGGCGGTGATCGTGGTTTTCAAATTGCTCATCGTGATGTTTGTGGAACGCAACTACTGGCAGGAAGTGTCGTCGTACATGTTCAGCTGGAACAAGACCATAGAACCCAAGCGTGGCAACATCATAAGCGACGAGGGACTGCTGATGGCCAGCAGTATGCCGCAGTACCGCGTGTATCTGGATTTCAAGTCGGGCGAGAGGGTGGAGAAACTCCGTTCCGCCGACCAGAGCCGCAAGGATACTCTGTTCGGCAACTGGGGACAGAAGACCGCCGAAGCGATGCATGCCATATTCCCGGGTATTCCGACATCGGCTTTCCTGGAATATTACCGCCGGGGACATTCGCAGATGAGCCACTATTATGCGCTTATGCCTGACGGTAGCGCATTGTCGTACAATCAGTTCAAGGAAGCGGTCGCTACAGTTCCGTGGCTGAACAGACGCTATGACGGCTGGTTCTACAGCAAGAGCAGCATCGTGGCCAGAAAGAAACCTTTCGGCAGTCTGGCTACCAGAACGCTCGGCGACCTGTACGGCGCAAAGGATTCTGCAAGATATGGTCTGGAGCTTTCGTTCGACTCGGTGCTGCGCGGTAAAGCGGGAGTGGGGCACGAGGAACGTATGCGCAACACGGTCCGTCTGGTTGTCGATACAGCGCAGATTGACGGCTGCGACATAGTCACTACCCTGAATGTGCAGATGCAGGACTTTACTGAGACGGCGCTGCGCCGCAGGCTGGAGGAACTGGGCGCGACATCGGGCGTGGCTGTGCTTATGGAGGTGGAGACTGGCGACATAAAGTCTATGGCCAGCCTGACGCGCACAAGCGACGGCGGTTATTACGAGGTCCAGAACAATGTGGTGAAGGAGATATACGAGCCCGGTTCAACGTTCAAGACCGTATCGATGATGGTGGCTCTGGATGATGGCAAGATAACGCTCGAGGACAGCGTGTTCTGCGAGAACGGACAGTACTACGGATTCGGAGGTGTCAGGATGACGGACTCACACAATGAGGGTTGGCTGACGACGGTCGAGGTGCTGATGGAGTCTTCGAACATCGGTACGGCAAAACTGATTGCACCCAAGTACAAAGGACAGGAGGAACAGTTCGTGGAGGGAATATACAGGACTGGAATCAATACTCACTTCGATATGCAGTTGTCGGGTACGGCTGCTCCGGTAATCCGAAAGGATGGCTACTGGGATGCCACCCGTCTGCCCTGGATGACATACGGCTACAATATCCAGTTGCCGGCCATCAATACGCTGGCTTTCTACAACGGCATTGCGAACGGAGGGAAGATGGTCGCTCCCAGACTGGTGACTGAGGTGCTGCGCGATGGCCGCACGGTGGAGAAGTTCCCGGTTAAGGTGGTGAACAGGCAGATGTGCAAGGAGACGACTTTGCACGACATCAGATTCATGCTTGAAAAGGTAGTCGAGGAGGGCACTGGCAAGCAGGCCGGTTCGGCGCTCTTCAAGGTGGCAGGAAAGACCGGTACCGCCCAGATTTCGAAGGGTGCGGGCGGATATACCAATGGCGGACGTTCGTATCTGGCATCGTTCTGCGGCTATTTCCCCGCTGATGATCCTAAGTACTCGTGTATAGTGGCCGTGCATACTCCGGTGGGCTATGGTGCAGGCGTGGCAGGACCGGTATTCCACGAGATTTCGGAAAAGGTGATGGCAATGGCGGGTGCCAGAAAGCTGGAGGAGGCCCGCGATACAGTTAATCAGTTCAGACCGAGGGTCCTGAACGGTGATTTGGCCAAGGCTGATGCTGTGCTGCGCGAGTTCGGGCTGAAGGCTATGGTAGCTGACGGTAAGGAAATATCGGACAGCATCTGGGGCAGTACATCGACAAAGAACGATACAATAAGGTTCGAGGTGCGTAACTATCATAACGGACTGGTTCCGAATGTTGTGGGTATGGGCGCCTCGGATGCGGTATATCTGCTTGAAAGTGTGGGGCTTAAAGTTGAGATAAGCGGTGTGGGGCGTGTCTATAGTCAGAGCCTCAATCCGGGAACGAAATTCAATAAGGGTAATTACATATCATTAAAACTCAGAATGTGATGGCAAGACTTGAAGAACTGATCAGAGCTTTGAATCCGATCGAATGCATCGGCAACACCGATGTGGAGGTGTCGGGCGTGGAGATTGATTCGCGCAATGTGGCGCAGGGATTCCTGTTCATCGCCATCAGAGGAAACTCGCAGGACGGTCATGCCTATATTGGGCAGGCTGTCGCCCAGGGAGCGGTTGCGGTCGTCTGTGAGGATATGCCCGACAATCTTGAACCGGGTGTGACCTATGTCCGTTTTGCAAGCACCGAAGATGTGACGGGGCGCATTGCGACGCGCTTCTTCGGGAACCCCACGGACAAGCTGACGCTGGTAGGTGTAACCGGAACAAACGGCAAGACGACAATTGCCACCTTGCTGTACGAGATGTTCCGCCGCTTCGGTTACAAGTGCGGTCTGATTTCGACGGTGTGCAACTATATAGACGGAGAACAGCTTCCTACTGGTCATACCACCCCAGATGCAGTCACGCTCAACCGTCTGCTGGGACGTATGGCGGATGAGGGATGCAAGTATGTGTTCATGGAGTGCAGTTCGCACGCCATTGACCAGAAGAGGATAGGCGGATTGAAGTATGCCGGTGGCATTTTCACCAACCTTACGCGCGACCATCTGGACTATCACAAGACAGTAGAGAATTATCTGAAGGCCAAGAAGGCATTCTTTGACGGACTGGGAAAGAATGCGTTCATGGTCACCAATCTTGATGATAAGAACGGTATGGTGATGGCCCAGAACACAAAGGCCAGGGTAACGACGTATTCACTGCGCAGCCTATGCGATTTCAAGGGCAAAATTCTGGAGTCGGGCTTTGACGGTATGCTGATCGAGATAAACGGACGCGAGGTGTTCCTACGTTTTATCGGCCGCTTCAATGCCAGCAACCTGCTGGCTGTATACGGTACTGCTGTGAATTTGGGACGCGATCCGATGGAGGTACTGCAGGTTATGAGTACGCTGGTTCCGGTGAACGGGCGCTTTGACGCTCTCCATTCGCCTAAGGGCTTCACTGCCATAGTCGATTATGCCCATACTCCCGATGCTCTGGTGAATGTTCTCGACTCGATTCACGAGGTGATGAACGGAGCCGGAAGAATCATAACTGTGGTCGGGGCGGGAGGTAACCGCGACAAGGGCAAGCGTCCGATAATGGCTATGGAGAGCGCCAGCCGCAGCGACAAGGTGATTATAACTTCGGACAACCCGCGTTTCGAGGAGCCGCAGGACATAATAAATGATATGCTTGCGGGTCTCACGCCAGTCGAGATGAAGAAGACACTGACTATAGTTGACCGCCGCGAGGCAATACGTACCGCCTGTATGCTGGCTGGGAAGGGGGATGTGATTCTGGTGGCAGGCAAGGGCCACGAGACCTATCAGGACGTTAAGGGCGTAAAGCATCATTTCGATGACAAGGAGGTGTTGCGCGAATGTTTTGAAATGTGAAAATAACTAGGATACGATATGCTGAACTATCTGTTTGATTATCTCCAGTCTCTCTCGTTCCCGGGAGCGGGCGTATTTACATACATCACCTTCAGGGCCATCTTCGCAATGGTTCTGTCACTGATACTGTCTCTATGGTTCGGAAAGAGATTCATCGCATTCCTGCGCAGAAAGAATATCACCGAGACGCAGCGCGACGAGAAGCTGGATCCGTTCGGTGTGGGCAAGGTGGGTGTGCCGACGATGGGAGGCGTCATCATAATCGTATCAATCGTAGTGCCTTGCCTGCTTGTGGGCAGGCTTGACAATGTCTATATGATTCTGATGCTGGTCACGACTCTGATTCTGGGTGCTCTCGGTTTCGGTGATGACTACATCAAGACATTCCGCAGGAATAAGGACGGTCTCAACGGCTGGATTAAGGTTGTCGGACAGGTGGCTCTGGGACTCATCGTCGGCCTGACGCTGAGATACAGTCCTCAGGTGGTGGTCAACGAGAGAGTGGAGACCCGCATAGAGAACAATACCGAGGTGGTGATCAAGACTCCCGATGTAAAGTCCACCAGAACTACAATCCCGTTCTTCAAGAACCATAATCTGAACTATGCCGATATGTTCGGCTGGCTGGGAGAAACGACCAAGTACAAGGCCGGCTGGATATTCTTTGTGCTTCTGACCGTTTTCGTGGTGACTGCGGTGTCGAACGGTTCGAACCTGAACGACGGAATGGACGGAATGGCGGCGGGCAATTCGGCGATAATAGGCATTGCCATAGGTATTCTGGGCTATGTGTCCAGTAATGTGGTGATGGCCGGACATCTCAATCTGATGTATATACCTGGAAGCCAGGAGATTGTGGTGTTTATCTGCGCTTTTGTGGGAGCACTGATAGGTTTCCTGTGGTACAACTCGTATCCTGCAGAGATTTTTATGGGCGATACGGGAAGTCTGACTATTGGCGGAATAATCGCTGTATCGGCTATATGTATACACAAGGAACTGCTGCTGCCTATTCTGTGCGGCGTGTTCCTGATGGAGAGCGTGTCGGTCATTGCCCAGCGTTTCTATTACAGGATGTGGAAGAAGAAGGGCGTACACAGGCGGCTGTGGAAGCGTACTCCGTTCCACGATCATTACCGCACTTCGCTGGCTCAGGTCGAGAAGAACGACCCGGGTTGCTCGGTCCTGTTCAAGGGCAGCGGCAATCTTCAGTTCGAGACTAAGATTACTTTGCGTTTCTGGATCATCAGCATCGGTCTGGCGGCGCTCACAATATTGACTTTGAAAATCAGATGACGATGGCAGGGAGAATTGCAGTGCTTGGTGCCGGAGAGAGTGGTGTAGGTGCCGCCGTTCTGGCAGTTAAGGAGGGGTTTGAGGTGTTCGTATCGGATATGTCGGCAATCAAGCCGCACTATCGCGAGCAGCTGATGACACGCGGTATCGAGTTCGAGGAGGGCAGACATACCGAGGAGAGAATTCTGGCCGCCGATCAGGTGATAAAGAGTCCGGGCATTCCGAATGATGCTCCTATGATTCTGAAAATCAAGGAGAAGGGCATACCGGTGATCTCAGAGATTGAGTTTGCCGGACGCTACACATCGTCCAAGATGATATGTATTACCGGCAGCAACGGCAAGACTACGACCACATCGCTCATCTATCATATATTCAGGATGGCGGGCCTGAATGTAGGACTTGCCGGAAATATAGGCAACAGCCTGGCTCTGCAGGTGGCAGAGGATCCGCACGACTACTATGTCATTGAACTGAGCAGTTTCCAGCTGGACAATATGTATGACTTCAAGGCGGACATCGCCGTGCTGATGAATATCACACCTGACCATCTGGACCGCTATGGATACGAGATGCAGAACTATGTGGACGCCAAGATGCGTGTTATCCGCAACCAGACCGAGGATGACGCTTTCGTGTTCTGGAATGACGATCCGATAATTCAGCGCGAACTGAAGAAGTATGGCATCACTGCCAAACTGTATCCGTTTGCCGAGGCTAA
Organism: Bacteroidaceae bacterium; assembly: GCA_045642985.1. Lineage (GTDB taxonomy): Bacteria > Bacteroidota > Bacteroidia > Bacteroidales > Bacteroidaceae > Colenecus. The sequence continues at coordinate 18,222 of JAZUJU010000093.1, forward strand.
GGCTGCCGGACTGGCTGCATATACCGATGAGGGAAAGGTTTACTTTGACCGTCCGGCATCGTTCAATATGGAGCAGGAGTCGCTGGCGCTTACCGGCAAGCATAATCTGTACAATTCGATGGCTGCCGGTATATCGGCCAACATCGCTGGTATCAAGAATGAGACGATACGTGCGGCGCTGCAGAGCTTCAAGGGTGTTGAGCACCGTCTGGAGAGGGTAGCACGCGTAGGCGGAGTGGATTACATAAATGATTCCAAGGCTACGAACGTGAACAGTTGCTGGTATGCGCTTCAGAGCATGCCGGTTAAGTGTGTGCTGATTCTCGGCGGCAAGGACAAGGGCAATGACTACAGCGAGATTGCCGATCTGGTCCGTGAAAAGTGCTGCGGACTGGTCTATTTGGGACTGCATAATGAAAAGCTGCACGGATTCTTTGACAGTTTCGGGATGCCTGTGGCTGATGTCCAGTCCATGAAGGATGCTGTCGATGCTGCATCGGCAATGGCGCAGTCGGGGCAGATTGTCCTGCTGAGTCCCTGCTGTGCAAGTTTTGACCTTTTCAAGAGTTACGAGGACAGGGGTGATCAGTTCAAGGCCTGTGTCAGGGCTCTGTAATGTGTAATTGGGCAATGATTATCTGGTGATGGGCGAAAACAGCAATACATTCCTCAAGGGCAAGCCGATATTTTGGATTTTCATAGCGGCTCTCTGCGTGATTTCCGTAATCGAGGTGTTCAGCGCAACCAGCCGTATGACCTTCGGCGGGACGCAGAATTTCATCAGACCCGTGCTCGGACATGTGGCTCACCTGTGCGTGGGATTGGTGTTCCTGTATCTTACCCACCGGGTGCATTACCGTTATTTCAAGATAATTCCATATGTGCTGCTGCCGCTGGCTGCCGCTGCGCTGATTTACCTTATCATCCGCAGCCATGCGACTGGTGTGACGGAACGTTGGATTCCTCTGCCGGGATTTTCGCTTCAGCCTTCGGAACTTGCCAAGATGGGGGTGATTGTCGCGGTTGCGTCGATACTGTCGAAACTTGACGAGGAGGATGCCCTGTCTCAGATTCAGTCATTCATCAGAATTATGGTGGTGACCTGTTTCTTTGTGCTGCTGATTTTCCCGGAAAACCTTTCGACGGCACTGCTGCTCGCCCTTGTGGTGTTCATGATGATGATTGTGGGCCGGATCAAGGCGAAGTATCTGCTGCTTCTGACTGCTGTGGGTGGCGGTCTGGCGGCTGTGATGCTGGCAATAATGCTGTTCGTTCCGCCTCAGAAGATTCAGGCCTCGCCTCTGCCGGAACGTTTTGTAACCTGGCAGGCCAGAGTGCTTGACTTTACTGATAACAGCGGTGAGATGAATCCACAGGAATATGTGCGTACGGTAGCGCGTGACAAACCGCAGGAGACGCACGCCAACATTGCCATCGCCACCAGCAATATATTTGGAAAAGGCCCGGGCAATTCGGTGGAGCGCGATTTTCTGCAGGAGGCGAGCTGCGACTTCATCTATGCAATCATCATAGAGGAACTGGGTCTGGTCGGAGCGCTTGTGGTTATGGCCATATATCTGTGGATGCTGCTCAAGGTCGGCGGAATTGCGGCAAGCTGCGGCACCCGCAAGTTCCCCAAGTATCTGGCAATGGGCATATCGTTCCTGCTGACGCTTCAGGCTCTGGTCAATATGTCCGTAGCAGTGGGACTGATACCTGTAACCGGTCAGCCTCTGCCGCTGATAAGTACAGGCGGCACTTCGATTCTGGCCACATGCGTATATCTGGGCATGCTTATAAGTATCAGCTGGAGCGCAGTGGAACCGGAGTCAGACGAAACGGAAGAAGTAGTTGCAACAGAATAATTGATACGATATGGAGAAAACAAGAGTCATTATCAGTGGAGGCGGAACGGGAGGACATATCTTTCCGGCCATTTCGATAGCGAACGCCGTGAGGGCTCTGCGCCCTGAAACCGAGATTCTGTTTGTTGGAGCCGAGAACCGTATGGAGATGCAGCGTGTACCGGCTGCCGGTTATCCGATTGAGGGACTGCCTGTGGCTGGATTCGACCGCGCGCATCTGCTCAGGAATGTATCGGTTCTGTTCAAACTGATGCGCAGTCAGTGCAAGGCCCGCAGGATTGTTCGCAAGTTCAAGCCCCAGGTGGCAGTGGGCGTCGGCGGTTATGCCAGCGGACCGACTCTCAGGATGGCAGGCCGGATGGGTGTGCCGACTCTGCTGCAGGAGCAGAACTCATTTGCGGGCGTCACCAACAAACTGTTGGCCAAGCGCGCCGTCCGTATCTGTGTTGCTTACGAAGGTATGGAGAAGTTCTTTCCTGCCGAAAAGATTATGATGACAGGCAATCCTGTCCGTCAGAACCTGACTGAAAACACTGTGCCGCGGGATGAGGCTGCCAGACAGATGGGACTTGACCCAGCCCGCCGTATCGTCCTGATAATAGGCGGCAGTCTCGGTGCCCGCAGTGTGAATGAGAGCGTGATGGCACAGCTTGATGCTATACGCAAGGCCGAGGATGTTCAGGTCTACTGGCAGACGGGCAAAATCTACATAGATGAGATGCGCCGCAGACTTTCCGAAACCGAGGCGGTTCCAAACCTGTTTCCGACAGATTTCATATCGGGTATGGATCTGGCCTACAGCGCTGCCGATCTGGTTATTTCGCGTGCAGGAGCCGGTTCCATATCGGAACTGTGTCTGCTGGGCAAACCGGTTATTCTGGTGCCGTCGCCAAATGTTGCCGAGGATCATCAGACCAAGAACGCTATGGCGCTGGTCAACAGGAACGCAGCCATTCACATTGCTGATAGGGAGGCCGCATCCAGACTCGTACCGGAGGCTGTCGCACTGGTGCGCGATACTGAGAGACTGGCCGCACTCAGTGAGAATATACTGAAACTGGCTCTGCCTGATTCGGCGGAGATAATAGCCCGCGAGGTGCTGAAATTAGCTGACAGAAAATGAGTATGGAGTTCAATCAGATTAAATCGGTTTATTTTATAGGAGCCGGAGGCATAGGGATGAGTGCCCTGGTACGTTTCTTTCTGGCCAACGGCAAGAAGGTTGCCGGCTATGACAAGACTCCGAGTGAACTGACATCGGCCTTGATTTCAGAGGGCGCCGACATACATTTTGCTGACGATGTGGCACTTGTTCCGGAGTGCTGCCGCGATTCGGCATCGACGCTGGTGGTCTATACTCCCGCCATTCCGGCCGAGCATACCGAGATGGTGTGGTTCAGGCAGAACGGCTTTGAACTGCAGAAGAGAGCTCAGGTGCTGGGCACTCTGACCCGCAGTATGGACGGACTCTGTGTGGCGGGAACCCATGGCAAGACCACGACATCGGCAATGACCGCCCATATTCTAGACGGTACTGAAGACGGGTGCAACGCTTTCCTGGGCGGCATTCTCAAGAATATAAAGAGCAATCTGATGATAAGTGACCGCAGTGCCCGCGTGGTTATCGAGGCCGATGAGTTCGACCGCTCGTTCCACCACCTGAGGCCTTTGCGTTCTGTCATCACTGCTGTCGATGCGGATCATCTGGACATCTATGGCACTTACGGGAATTATGTGGAGAGTTTCCGTCACTACAGTTCGCTGATACGTCCGGGAGGTGACCTGATTCTGCGCTACGGGCTTGAGGAGAAACTGAAGCCACAGCTGCAGGATGGCGTACGTCTCTGGTCATATTCTGCCGACAGGGGCGATTTCCATGCAGAGAATGTCAGAATGGGCAATGGCAGCATTGTCTTCGATTTCGTTTCGCCGCTTGGAAACATCAGCGACATCCAGTTGGGCGTACCGGTCGCCATCAATATAGAGAATGGCGTGGCTGCAATGGCTCTGGCTCAGTTGAGCGGTGCTACAGCCGATGTCATCAGGGAGAGAATGGCTTCGTTCCGCGGAACTGACCGCCGTTTCGATTTTCATCTGAAGACGGACAGCAAGGTCTACCTGAGCGACTATGCGCATCATCCGGCAGAACTCCGGCAATGTGCGCTCTCTGTTCGTGCACTGTATGCGGACCGCAGAATCACGGCTATATTCCAGCCGCATCTCTATACCCGCACTCGTGATTTCTACAAGGATTTCGCCGACAGCCTCTCGCTGTTTGACGAGGTTTGGCTGGTGGATATATATCCTGCGCGTGAACAGCCGATACCTGGTGTTACCAGTCAGCTGGTTGCCGACAATATACGCGAAGGCGTTTGCAAGGGGGTCATTCCGCTTTCCAAGGTGATGGATGTGGTGAGGTCAGAGGCTGGCAGAATTGAGGTGCTTGTTACTGTCGGTGCCGGCGATCTGGACAATCTTGCCGGACAGATAACTGATACATTGCAGGGAAAATGAAGTTCAGACGTGTTCTCGGTGTGATTGTGTTCCTGCTGCTGGCGGGCTACATAGGCTACTCAATAGTGAAGCTCAGCGACTCTCCTGCCGATGGAAATGACTGTACCGCCGTGAATGTGAAGGTCGTCGGACATCAGAAATATCAGTTGCTGGATAGCGCTATGGTGTCGGGAATACTGTCCCGAAAGGGAGTCAGTCCCATTGGAAAAAAGATGTCGGAAATACGGCTGGACACCATAGAGAAGGTGCTTGAAGCGCATCCGCTGGTGATTTCGGCCGAATGTTACAAGACTTCGGGTAACGACGTTAAGATCAGAGTGAAGGGCATCGTTCCCATTCTGCGTGTGATGTCCCGCTCAGGCGGAGACTATCTGCTTGATGAACGCGGCGAGGTGATAGATTCCAAGGTCTGCGCTGTCAATCTGCCGGTCGCTACAGGATATATTTCGCAGTCATTCGCTAAGGAGAAACTGATCGGTATAGCCCGCGTGATAGACGCGAGCGAATTCTGGAAAAACCAGGTGGAGCAGATTTATGTGGATGCGGAAGGTCAGGTGCAGCTGGTTCCGCGTGTGGGCAGTCACACGATTACGCTCGGCACTCCTGACAATGTGGAGGAGAAACTGGATAAGGTGTACCGTTTCTATGCCGAGGCTCTCAAGGAGATAGGGTGGAATAAGTACAGCGACATAAGTGTGGCCTTTGACGGTCAGGTTGTATGCAGGAAAAAATAAGGACATTAATCCATAATATGAACAATAGCAGTAAAATAGTAGTGGCTGTAGAGCTTGGCTCGTCGAAACTGTCAGGAGCGGCCGCACGGAAGAATGAGGACGGAAGCCTGGAGGTGATTGCATGCGCTTCGGTCCCGTCGTCATCATTCATACATCAGGGCGCCGTCTATAATCTGGACAAGACAGCCGAAGGACTGGCACTCCTGAACGAGTTGCTTGAACGTCAGTTGGGTACAAGGATACTCCAGGTCTTTACGGGCTTTGCGGGCAAGTCTCTGCGCTCGTCGCAGGCTGTGGTGTCGCGCGATCTGCCTGACGGAAATATCGTCACCTCGGAACTTGTGGACGAGATGCTGATTGAATGCGGCGAGATGCCGTCAGATGGGATGCTTTCACTGAGCATCGCGTCGCAGGAGTTCACGACAGACCACAAGAGCCTGCCTGAGAGCGATCCTATCGGCATAGCCTGCACACATATTGACGGCCGGTTCCAGCGAATAATGATACGTCCCAAACTGTTCAGACTGCTGGATGACAGTTTCAGACATGCCACCATGCAGTTGGCCGACAGCTATATCCAGCCAGTGGCCCTGGCGGATATGCTTCTGACTGCGGATGAGCGTCAGAAGGGCTGCGCCTTAGTGGATTACGGTGCCGACACGACTACGGTTACGGTATTCAAGGGCGGTCAGCTGTGCTATCTGCGCGTTCTGCCGCTTGGCAGTGACACCATCACCAAGGATATCATGAGCGTGTTCCGTCTGAATCACGACGAGGCAGAGTCACTGAAACTGACATACGGACTGTTCAACCTTTCCGGTTCGGGCGAGGAGAAGACAATGGTGGGCGGCAACGAGGTGTCGTTGAAACTGCTTGGCGAGGTCATAGAGTCGCGCAACGAAGAGATTATGGCGAATGTCATTCATCAGATCAAGAATTCAGGCTATTACGATTCGCTGTTCAGCGGTGTCGTGGTGACCGGTGGCGGAAGCAATCTGAAGAAACTGCATACAGCTATGGCCCAGCTCTTTACCGGCCTGAGTCCGATTCGCTTTGCAAAGAATGTGCCGTGTGACATCAAGTGGTGCGAGACGGACTGGGATCTGACTGACGCCACTCATCTGGGACTGCTCTCACTGCTGCTGCATGCCGATGAGAACTGTTGCGAGGAAAAGGAGGAGATAGACATGTATGCGGAACCGTCCCTCGAAGAGCAGAAGGCAATGACTACCGGCGACCTGTTTACTCCCGAAGGCGAAGATGCACAGCAGGAGCGTGACCGCAAGGCCGAGGAGAAGCGCCGCGAGCAGAAAGAGCGCAGACAGCAGGAAAGGGAGGAACAGGAGACGGCTGAGGCTATTTCCAAGATAGCAGATGAGGCCAGACGCGCTGTTCTTGGCGAGGACTCCGATGACGCTGATGTCAAGGAGAAAAAGCCGACCAAGGGGCAGAGATGGCTGGATATGGCACGTAGCTCTCTGCACAAATTCTTTGAAGATGTTCAATAAACAGGAATCAGCTATGAACGAAACGATAAAGGAATTCGAGGAGAATGAATTTCTGCCATTCGGTTTTCCGACAGAGATACATAAGATTATTAAGGTAATCGGTGTAGGTGGCGGCGGCGGAAATGCCGTTAAGAACATGTACCGTGAGGGTATACGCGATGTGGTGTTCGCTCTTGCGAATACGGACAGTCAGGCTCTGGCTGAGTCGGACATTCCGGTCAAGTTGCAGCTCGGCAAGGGACTCGGAGCCGGAAACGATCCGGAGGTTGCGCGTCAGGCCGCTGAAGATAGCGTTGACAGCATCAAGGGAATGTTTCACGATGACACCAAGATGGTTTTCATTACAGCCGGAATGGGCGGCGGAACAGGTACTGGTGCTGCTCCGGTAATAGCACGCTGTGCAAGGGAGGAGGGCATGCTGACTGTAGGCATCGTCACCATCCCGTTCAAGTTCGAGATGCGTCCCAAAATCCGTCAGGCAATTGCCGGAGTCAAGGAGATGGCTAAGTATGTCGATGCCCTGCTGGTCATAAACAACGAGCGGCTGCTGGACATCTATTCCGAGCAGAAGGTCACCGACGGCTTCAGAAAAGCTGACGAGACACTGACGACGGCGACCAAGAGCATTGCCGAACTGATTACGGTACGCGGAACAATCAATCTGGACTTCCGCGATGTGCGCAAGGTGCTGAAGGATGGCGGTGTGGCCATAATGAGCTCCGGTGAGGCATCGGGCGAAAACAGGGTGGAGCAGGCCATTCAGTCGGCTCTCACTTCGCCGCTTCTCTATAACAACGACATTTACAGCGCGAAGAAGATACTGTTCAACATCTATCAGAGTACGGACGAACAGTATCAGCTGGTCCTCAACGAGATGAACGAGATACGTCACTTTATGGACAAGTTCGAGGATGAGAATATCGAGGTCATCTGGGGCCTTGCAAGCGACTCGTCTCTCGGCGACAAGGTCAAGATTACGATTCTCGCAACCGGTTTCGGAATGAGCAACATCCCGTTGGACGATACTGACGACAAGGAGGAGACTATCAGCAAACTGTACAACGAGCCGGCTGGAAAGAAGGCTCTCTATGTATTTGAACTGGAGGATGAGGATATGGACAACGACGCGCTGATCAACGCATTGACCGATTCCCCGACTCACCTGCGCCGCTCATCGGAACTTTCTGAAATAAAGGCACTGCGCGGGGGCGTGAACTAACTGAATACAGTCTGTAGCACTTCGACGGACTTCAACTGCGGGAATTCGGGAAGGTGCAGTCTGAAATAAGTGTTGAGGCTGTTCAGCAGGGAGGCTCTCATACAGCCGGTCATGGGTATGGCGGCGGCATCACTGATGCTGCCGCTCTTCATCAGTTGCAGTACCTTGAACGATTCGTCCGAATCGAGATAGTTCTGATGACTAGGCTCCGAATTGCAGAATGTGCCGCTTTCAAAGTCGAGCCTGCAGCCGGGCGTGTAGTCATCGCTGTTGGGGGCTATGCCTATGTACGCCGCTACCTTCAGCATAACGAAGAGATGGGCGTTGCCTGTGTCGTGTGCGGAGTCGAGTTCTGAAATAGTGTCGTAAAGAAATGCAAAGAGCGGGATGTTGGTGCTCTCGTTGCGCAGGGCGTATGTCAGGAACTCTCCCAAGAACAGGGCTATGCAACTTTTGATGGGATTGAACGGTATCTCGCTGAACGGTAGGATGTTGGCCGATTCCCGAAGCTGTGACAGACTGCTGTCGTGACTGATTCGGGTCTCCATACCGATGATGGTCAGCGGCTGGAGAAGCGCGTTCCGCCTGGCGCCAGTGGCCCTTGCCGGAGAGTAGAAGATAAAGGACACGAAGCCGTCCTGTTCGGTGAAGAGATGCAGCACGCAGCTTTTGTCATTGTGCCTGATTGCACCCAAAACGATGCCCCTGTCTTTCTTCCACACCATTGTTTTATAAAACTTTGCCAGTGCGAAGATAAAAAATCTTTCGGAAACTTGGCAGATTCGGAAAATGTAACTACTTTTGCAACCGCTCAAAAGGCAGATTCTGTGGAAACGCTTGTAAAAGCACTGAAACAGAGAAGGATGGCGCGCTCGTATATCGGTTAGTACTCAAGATTTTCATTCTTGCAAGATGAGTTCGACTCTCATGCGCGCTACAAGGACAAATGAAATTAAATTTTAGAAATGGCAAATCACAAAGCGACTCTCAAGTCAACAAGACAGAGTGAAAAGAGAAAACTGCACAACCGCTACTACGCTAAGACTATGCGTAATGCAGTTCGTCAGCTCCGTGCAATGACAAACAAGGAGGAGGCTGCAACAGCTTATCCTAAGGTTCAGAAGCTTCTGGACAAGATGGCAAAGACCCGTATCATCCATCCGAACAAGGCTGCTAACCTCAAGTCAAAGCTCTGCGCTACAATCGCAAAGATGGCTTAAGTCACACGACTCTGCAGAAAATTGAGAGGACGACTGGTAATCAGCCGTCCTTTTATTGTTGAAGGGCTGATCAGCGTCAGCCCTTTGTCTCGTCCTTCTGGCGTATCTCTACCCTGCGAATCTTGCCGCTGATTGTCTTGGGAAGTTCCTTGACAAACTCTATCACACGCGGGTATTTGTACGGTGCAGACACCTTTTTTACGTGATTCTGAATCTCCTTGATGAGCGCATCCTTGTCCGGTACGTCACGATACTCCCTGGCAAGTACTATGGTGGCCTTGACTACCTGGCCGCGCACTTCGTCGGGGACACCGGTCACGGCGCATTCGACTACGGCGGGATGAGTCATAAGAGCGCTTTCGACCTCGAACGGGCCTATGCGGTAACCCGAACTCTTGATGACATCGTCGGTACGGCCGACAAACCAGTAATAGCCGTCACTGTCGCGCCAGGCTACATCGCCGGTGTGGTATATGCCGTTGTTGTGAACTGTTTTGGTAAGTTCGGGATTGTGGTAATACTCCTCGAACAGACCCACAGGACGTCGGCGGTCGGTGTGCAGAATGATTTCTCCGCTTTCTCCGTCTTCGGCGGAGCGGCCGTCAGCGGTGAGAAGATCCATATCGTATGCCGGATTAGGCACTCCCAGGGAACCCGGTTTGGATTCCATCCACGGGAAAGTGGCGATGGTGAGCGTGGTTTCGGTCTGGCCGAATCCCTCGTGAATGGATAGACCGGTAGCCTTCTTCCATGTGTCGAACACACTCGGATTGAGAGGCTCGCCTGCGGTCGTGCAGTATTCCAGCGCGCTCAGGTCATACTGACTCAGGTCCTCGCGGATAAGGAACCGGTATATGGTCGGCGGCGCGCAGAACGATGTCACTCTGTACTTTGCCATTGCTGACAGGATTGCTGACGGGGTGAATTTTTCGTGGTCGAACACGAATACTGTGGCTCCGACAAGCCACTGCCCGTACAGCTTGCCCCATACGGCTTTGCCCCAGCCGGTGTCAGCGACTGTAAGGTGCAGGCTTCCCTCGTGCAGGTTGTGCCAGTATTTGGCAGTGACGATATGCCCTAGCGGGTATAGGAAGTTGTGAGCTACCATTTTCGGATTGCCTGACGAACCCGATGTGAAGTAAAGCAACGATATGTCATTGTTGCTGTTTACTGTCGTCGGACGGACAAACTCTGGGGCGTTGCGGCGGCCCTTGTTCATGCTGTACCATCGTCCTTCCTCGTAGTCGCCGGTGGCAATGATGCATTTGACTGACGGCGACTGTTCCAGGCATTTCTCGACATGGGAGATTATGTTAGGTTCGGATGCTGCCACTATGGCCTTGACATCGGCGGAGTTGCAGCGGTAGATGAGGTCCTTTTCGGTAAGCAGGTGAGTCGCGGGAATGGCAACGGCGCCGATTTTGTGGAGCGCGATTATCGTGAACCAGAAATCGGTCCTGCGCTTGAGCATCATCAGAACTGCGTCGCCACGGCGTATTCCAAGCTGCATGAGGAATGCTGCGGTCTTGTCCGACTCCCTCTTTATGTCGGCGAACGAGTACAGATGCTCGTCGCCTTCGTCGTTGGTCCAAAGCAGTGCCGGCTTGTCGGGCTGCTCGGCCGCCCAGACGTCAACTACATCGTATGCGAAGTTGAAATTGTCCGGGACATCTATCTCGAATTTCAGGCGGAACTCTTCAAGAGAGCTGAATTCCGTCTGTTTCAGAAATCTTTCAAGCATAAATCAGATGATAATTGCGAAAAAACGGGCGGGCTCTCCGTTGAGGGCTCTGACTGCGTGAGGCTGGTTTGCATCGAAGTAGATGCTGTCTCCCTCGTTCAGTATGATTTCCTTGCCGTCTATGTTCATCAGGATGCTGCCTTTCAGAATAAGGTTGAACTCCTGGTCATCGTGTGTGTTCAGGTGCAGATGCTCCTCGTCCTTCGGGTCAACCGTAACGATGAACGGCGATGCCTTGGCATGCTTGAAGCCCATTGCCAGCGCCTGGTACTTGTATGCCTTCTGACGCTCGATGACCGGTCCTTTGCCCTTGCGGACAAGCCAGTAGTTGTTCATCGTGGGCGTGTCGCCCGAAAAGAGTTCGAGCGGCTCGACACCCATCACGACAGCGGCGTTGCAGACAAAGTTCATGGGAATGTCCGATTCTCCGCTTTCGTATCTCTGGATTTCCGCGTCTGTGACGCCACACTTTTCAGCAAGTTCCCCAGTACTCATTTCCAGATCCTCGCGAAGTCCTCTCAGACGCATCGCCATCTGCTTGATTTGCTCGTTCAGTGCCATATTTCCTGTTTTAAATCACTTCAATACCCTGCTCCGCGCACAGCTTGAGACTGAGCTCGCGAAGCTTGAATTTCTGTATCTTGCCGCTTCCGGTCAGCGGAAATTCGTTGACAAAGAAGACGTACTTCGGTATCTTGTAGCGGGATATCCTGCCGCGGCAGTAGTCGCGGACTTCGTCAACTGAAAGCTGTGCGCCCTCGTCGGGAATGATGAACGCTCCGACTTCTTCGCCGTACTTCTTTGACGGAACGCCGGCAACCTGTACGTCGCGCACGCCCGGAAGATGATACAGGAACTCTTCAATCTCGCGCGGATAGATATTCTCGCCGCCCCTGATTATCATGTCCTTGATACGGCCGGTAATGCGGTAGTTGCCGTTCTCGTCCTTTACTCCAAGGTCGCCCGAATGCAGATAACCGTTCTCGTCAATGACCTCGGCTGTGGCCTTCGGGTTCTTGTAATATCCCTTCATCACATTGAATCCCTTGCAGCACATTTCCCCCTGCACACCGGTCGGGACTTCCTGACCTGTCTCCGGGTCAATGACCTTGACATCGACGAACTCGTAGTCGCGGCCTACCGTGGTGTAGCGGACATCGTCAGGGTCGTCAATACGTGTCTGGCTCATTCCCGGTGCCGACTCTGTGAGACCGTAGACACTGGTGACCTTCAGGTGCATCTTCTCCTCGACACGTTTCATCAGCTCGATGGGGCAGAGCGAGCCGGCCATGATTCCGGTACGCAGGCTGCGCAGGTCGAACATGTCGAACATAGGGTGATTCAACTCGGCTATGAACATGGTGGGGACTCCATACAGGGCGGTGCATTTCTCCTTGCTGACCGATGCCAGCGTGAGAAGTGGGTCGAAACGCTCTATCATGACTTCGGTACAGCCGTGCGTGAGGCAGTTCATTGTGGCGAGAACCACTCCGAAGCAGTGAAACAGCGGTACGCAGACGCAGAGTCTGTCTTCTGAGGTGAAGTGCATATGCTCACCTGTCAGAAAACCGTCGTTGATGATATTGTAATGGGTCAGCATCACGCCTTTAGGAAAGCCGGTGGTGCCTGATGTGTACTGCATGTTGACGACATCGTCGCAGTTTACGGAGTTGCGCAGACGGTCGAATTCCTCGTCATCGGTGTTCTCGCCCAGAAGCAGGATTTCGGAGGTGTTGTACATTCCCCTGAACTTTTCCTGGCCAATATACACCACGTTCTTGAGACGCGGGAAACGGTTACTCTGGAGATGTCCGCGCTGGCATTCGCGCAGTTCCGGAAGCATCTCGTAGGCCATATCAACAAAATGGGTGTCCCAAGTACCGTCTGTCAGACACAGAGTGTGCATATCGGAATCCTTGCACAGGTATTCAAGCTCGCTCTGCTTGTAGTTTGTGTTGACAGTTATGCAGACGGCACCTATCTTGGCGCAGGCGTAGAGGAACGTGAGCCAGTCAGGAACATTCTGGGCCCATAGTCCGACGTGGGTGCCTTTGGTCACTCCGATGGCGATGAGTCCTCGCGCCATATCGTCGACCCTGTCGTTGAATTCCTTCCACGTGAATCTCAGTCCGCGGTCCGAATATACTATGTACTCGCTGTTCGGGGTATGCTCCGCCCAGTATTCGAGATACTGTCCTAATGTCTTGTCTGACAGCTGCATCGTACTTATATCAGATTGGGGTGTAAACTACGGCAAGGATACGTGCCTTCTGTCCGTTGTATCCGTGCACGTGATGCTTGACTATCGAGTCGTAGTAGATACTGTCGCCGGCCTCGAGCAGGTGGGTGTGCTTGCCATAAATGACCTCGACCTGGCCTTCGAGCACATAGATGAACTCTTCGCCTTCGTGGGTCGATGGGGTGTAGACCTCGCCTTCGACCGGCAGAATGTCTATGATGAACGGCTCCACATGTCGGTTCTCCTTGCCTTCGGACAGCGAGTGGTATACCATATTGTCCACGTCGTTAGCTCCGTGGTTCGAGAAATGTACGCTCTCCTTGAGCTCGGAACCGCGGCTGACCACAGCTCCCATGCTCTGGGAATCATCAAGGAAAGTGCCGAGACGCACGCCCAGAACGCGGGCAATCTTGATAAGAGGTGCCAAACCCGGCAGCGGGCCTCCGCTCTCGATGTCGACTATCTGCCCGACAGGCAGCTGGGCGCGTTCCGCAAGTGCCTCAATTTCGATGTTCTTGGTCTCTCTGAGTGACTTAATCTTCTCTCCTACAGTTGTTTTCATACAGGAAGTGATATTTGTCGTCTGTACTGTACTTAATTTGCAAAATTACTAAAAAAATGACATTCCCGAATGCTATTTGCTATGTAAGTGAAGGTGTTGGCGACTCGCACTCGCGAAACAATGGGAATAGCTGGTTCTAACGCTATTTTTTATTTTTAAATAATGTGTTTCTGGAATTTTTTCATTACATTTGTATGTTTTAAGAGATGCTTTCCAAAGGGTCTTTCACCAACTAATAACAGTTCGAATGGACGATGAAATTTTGAAGGAACAGGGCAGCTATTCAGCCGACAGTATCCAGGTCCTTGAAGGCCTGGAGGCAGTGCGCAAGCGCCCGGCCATGTATATAGGCGATATCAGCGAAAAGGGTCTGCATCATCTTGTGTATGAGGTCGTTGACAACTCTATTGACGAGTCGATGGCAGGATACTGCACCCATATAGAAGTCGCCATCAATGCTGACGGTTCCGTTACGGTACAGGACAACGGCCGCGGTATTCCGGTTGATATGCACGAGAAGGAGCATCGTTCTGCTCTCGAGGTCGTCATGACCGTGCTTCATGCCGGCGGCAAGTTTGACAAGGGCTCCTACAAGGTTTCCGGCGGTCTTCACGGCGTGGGCGTAAGCTGTGTGAATGCGCTCTCAACCAAGATGGTGACAGAGGTGTTCCGCAACGGCAAGGTCTATCGTCAGGAGTATTCAAAGGGCAAGCCTGTCACTCAGGTCGAGGTAACCGGTACCTCTGACCATACCGGTACACGTCAGACTTTCTGGCCTGACGGCAGCATATTCACGACAACCGAATACAAGTACGATATTCTGGCGGCACGACTCCACGAGCTTTCCTTCCTGAACGCAGGGCTCAAGATTTCCCTGACTGACTGGCGCACGATGGATGCCGATGGCAATCCGCGTCATCACGAGTACTTCTCAAAGGACGGACTTAAGGAGTTCGTATACTACATGGACGAGAATCGCGTTCACCTGATTAACGACTGCATTTATCTGAATACGGAGAAGCAGGGTATTCCTATTGAGGTGGCGATTCTGTACAATACCGGCTATACCGAGACCATACGTTCGTTTGTCAACAATATCAACACTATAGAGGGCGGAACCCATCTGCAGGGTTTCAGAATGGCTCTTACGCGCACTCTCAAGAAGTATGCCGATGACAACAAGTTCCTTGAGAAAGCCAAGGTAGAAATCGAGGGTGAGGATTTCCGCGAGGGTCTTTCGGCCGTCATCTCCATCAAGGTGGCTGAACCGCAGTTCGAGGGTCAGACCAAGACGAAGCTCGGCAACAGCGAGGTGGCCGGCGCCGTTCAGCAGGCTGTCGGCGAGGCATTGTCGCAGTACCTTGAGGAGCATCCCAAGGAGGCCAAGATGATTGTTGACAAGGTTGTGCTTGCAGCCCAGGCACGCGTTGCAGCACGCAAGGCGCGCGAGAGCGTACAGCGCAAGAGCCCGCTCAGCGGCAGCGGACTTCCCGGCAAACTGGCTGACTGCTCCGACAAGGATCCTGCCAAGTGCGAGCTTTTCATTGTCGAGGGAGATTCGGCAGGCGGCAGCGCAAAGCAGGGCCGTGACCGTCACACCCAGGCTATTCTGCCTATTCGCGGTAAGATCTTCAATGTTGAGCGCGTGATGTGGCACAAGGCATTTGACCACGAGGAAGTCAACAACATCATTCAGGCAATGGGCGTACGCTTCGGACTGAACCCGGAAGATTCAAAGCAGGCCAACTATGACAAGCTGAGATATTATAAGGTGATAATCATGACCGATGCCGATGTGGACGGTTCCCATATTGATACGCTTATTATGACACTGTTCTTCCGCTACATGCCGGAATTCATCGAACAGGGACATCTGTATATTGCCACTCCTCCTCTCTATCTCTGCACCAAGGGTAAGATTAAGGAGTACTGCTACAACGAGGTCCAGCGCCAGCGCTTCATCGACCAGTATGGCGGCGGTCTGGAACAGAATATCACCACTCAGCGCTATAAAGGTCTGGGTGAGATGAATCCGGAACAGTTGTGGGAGACGACAATGAATCCGGAGAACCGTCTTCTCAAGCAGGTTCAGATTCAGGATGCAGCCGAGGCTGACTACATATTCTCGATGCTGATGGGTGATGATGTAGGTCCTCGCCGCGAATTTATCGAGACCCACGCAACTTATGCAAACATAGACGCTTAAGCGATATATCCAAAAACATCAGTCCGAAGGTCATTTGGCCCTCGGACTGATGTTTTTATATACTGTGTCTGTGGACGGTCAGACTTCACTGACCAGATTCATTCCTGCGGTGATGGCCTTTTCGTTAAGCGGGATGTATTTCCAGTTGCGTTCCGAGACGGAATGCTTGATGCCTTCGATGACATACTCCAGTTTCAGCAACGGACGAATCTTCATAAATGCTCCAAGCAGGAACATATTTGCAACTTTTACGGCGCCGTTTCTGAGAGCCTCGTCCATAGCGGGAATAGCGTATATCGTGATGTCTGTTCTGGTCGGCTTGCGGGTCACAGTACTCGGCTCGTAAATCAGAACGCCACCGGGCTTGACTCTGTTCTCGAACTTGTCCATTGACTGCTGGTTCAAAATGATGGCAGTCGAAAAGTTCAGCAGTATGGGCGAACTGATTGGTGCATCGCTGAGGATAACCATCGCATTAGCTGTACCACCGCGTATTTCAGGACCATACGACGGCATCCACGATACCTCAAGACCCTGCATAAGTCCCGAATAAGCTATAATCTTTCCCAATGAGAGGACACCCTGTCCTCCGAATCCGGCAATAACAATCTCTTCAGTCATAGCTTTCTTTTCTTATCTTATCTTGGAGCATTCATATCCATCACCAGCTTGCCGTCAACTTTGATGTCGCCGAGAGGATATTTCCTGAACATATTCTCTACCATCCAATCGTTGGCGTCCTTTGGAGACATACCCCAGCCTGAGTTGCAGTTGGATACTACTTCGACTATGGATGTGCCCTTCTTGTCGCGCTGGTTTTCGAAGGCCTGACGCAGCGCCTTCTTGAGCTTGCGCACGTTTGCCGGAGTGTGGACGGAATGGCGTGTTACATAGCAAACGCCGTCCAACTGCGCCAGCAACGGGGTTATGGTGAGCGGATAGCCCATAGTCTTGACATCACGGCCGCGCGGACAGGTGGTGGTCTTCATACCCTCGAGGGTAGTCGGAGCCATCTGGCCTCCGGTCATTCCGTAAATGCCGTTATTGATGAATACGATGACGATGTTCTCGCCACGGTTGCATGCGTGCATGGTCTCGCCTGTGCCGATGGCTGCTAGGTCACCGTCTCCCTGATATGTGAAGACGAACTTGTCGGGCTGGACACGCTTGATGCCGGTGGCAACAGCGCAGGCACGTCCGTGAGCGGCTTCGACTACATCGAACTTATAGAAATCGTACAGGAATACGGAACATCCTACGGGTGAAATGCCGATGACATCATGTTCGATTCCCATTTCCTCGATAACTTCGGCTATTGTGCGCACAACTACGCCGTGACCGCACCCGGGGCAGAAGTTGAAAACGTTTTCCGACATCAACCGGCTTTTCTGATAGACCAGGTTCTCAGGTCTGATGATATCTTTTGGATCCATTGGCATCAATAATTATAGGCCGAACTTGCTGTAAAGAGCCTCTTCGATTTCCTCCGGCATTGGAACCATACCGCCAAGGCGGCCGAAGAAACCGACAGGCTTGAGTCCCTCGACTGTGAGTCTGACATCTTCGACCATCTGACCTGCATTGAGCTCCACTGACATGAAACCCTTGACGCGGTTGTTCTCGGCGAGGGCTCGGATCTGTTCCGTCGGGAAGGGGTAGAGGGAGATCGGACGGAAAAGTCCTATCTTGTGACCTTTGGCGCGTGCCAGCTCGATGCTCTTCTCGGCAATGCGGGCGATGATTCCGAATGCTACTATTATGTACTCTGCGTCATCGCAGTGAATCATTTCGTAACGGACCTCGTTCTTCTCCATTTCGCGGTACTTGGCCTGCAGACGCTGGTTGACAAGCTCGTGCTGCGCCGGATGAAGGTTAAGCGATGTTACGTACCTGCGCTCCTTGCCTTCGGGGGTTCCGTTGGTGGCCCAGTCCGGGTACTCCGAAAGACGCGGACGCTGTTCCGGAAGGCTGATCTTCTCCATCATCTGGCCGATGGCACCGTCTGTGAGTATCATCACAGGGTTACGGTACTTGAACGCAAGGTCAAAACCGAGTGGTATGAAGTCGGCCATCTCCTGAACAGACTTGGGCGCGAGTGTGAGCAGCTTGTAGTCACCGTGCCCGCCACCCTTGACAGTCTGAAAATAGTCGGCCTGACTTGGCTGGATTGTTCCGAGTCCGGGACCTCCGCGCGATACATTTATAAGAAGGCAGGGCAGCTCGGCGCCTGCGATGTATGAAATTCCTTCGCACATGAGACTTATGCCCGGGCTGGAGGACGATGTCATGACACGGTGACCCGTGGCGGCTGCTCCATAGACCATATTGATGGCAGATACTTCGCTTTCAGCTTGAAGTACGACCATGCCCGTACGGGCGTAGGCATCAGTTTCCATCAGATATTCCATCACCTCGGTCTGAGGCGTGATAGGATATCCGTAAAAGGCATCGGCGCCGGCGCGGATAGCAGCTTCGGCAATTGCCTCATTGCCTTTCATCAGTCTTAATTCCTTATCTTCCATATTGTGTTCAATCCTCAACCTTTGTCCTGTATACCGAGATTACTCCGTCGGGACATATTATCCCGCAGTTGGTGCAGCCTGTGCACTTTTCCGGATTCTCCATATATGCGTAATGGTATCCCTTGCCGTTCATGTCTGCTGACATGCCGAGCACGTGCTGCAGGCAGGTATGAACGCAGAGTTCGCAACCCTTGCAGCGTTCGCTGTCAACCACGACAGCTCCTTGAATTCTTGCCATAGCGTTATTTCTTCAGTTTTTCTCCCTTATGGGCAAAATCGACCAGATCAACATCGAATATCAGAGTTGAACAGGCCGGCACCGCATTCATCTTCTCCGTTCCATAACCCAGATTGTAGGGTATGTATATTCTCCAGGAGTCGCCTCTGTGCATATTAATCAGCGAACAGCCCATACCTTCCACCAGAGACTGGATGCGGAAACGGGCCGGCAGACTTGTGAACGGGTCGATGGTGTCTGTCTTGTATGACTGGTCGAATACATATCCGTCAGGATGTTCCGGCGTTGGAATGAGACGTCCTCTGTAGTGGAACATGACGCTGTCGGAGTAGAGCGGTGTCTCGCCGCCTTCGCCTGATTTGCGGATTACAGCGTATGCGTACTCTGAGGGGCCCCATTGCCCGTCCGGTTTGAGCTTGAAGGAAAGCATGCGGAAAACCTGGCCTTCCTTGGCGGTGCTGACTGTGATTCCCTGCGCCTCGTTGCGGATTGCCGCCTGCGAGAGAGAGTCGATGAAAGCGTCGTTGCGCGACTGCCAGTTTTCGAATTCATCCTTCATTCCGCCTTCGGAACATGCCGCAGACATCAGCAGAACCAGAGCCGAAAACAGTGTGGCCAGAGTTTTTCCCTTCATCCTGATTTATTATAAAGTCTTGAGAATGCTTGTGATTGTGACCTTGTCGGAGATTATGCCGCAGAGGTCTTCGATTCTGACGCGCTCCTGAGCCATAGTGTCGCGGTTGCGCAGGGTGACTGTACCGTCTTCGAGAGACTGGTGGTCCACTGTGATGCAGTATGGGGTTCCGATGGCATCCTGACGGCGATAGCGCTTGCCGATGGAGTCCTTCTCGTCGTACTGGCAATTGAAGTGGAACTTGAGGTCGTTCTGAATCTTGTGTGCAAGTTCTGGCAGACCGTCCTTCTTGACAAGCGGAAGGATTCCGAGCTTGACCGGAGCGAGGGCTGCCGGCAGATGGAGCACGGTGCGGGTGTCACCGCCCTCAAGAGCCTGCTCCTCGTACGAAGCGCAGATGATGCTCAGGAACATACGGTCAACGCCGATTGAAGTCTCGATGACGTACGGAGTGTAGCTCTCGTTGGTTTCCGGATCGAAGTACTTGATGTTCTTGCCGCTGTACTTCTCGTGCTGTGACAGGTCGAAATTGGTGCGGCTGTGGATACCTTCAACCTCCTTGAAACCGAACGGCATCAGGAATTCGATGTCGGTGGCTGCGTTGGCGTAGTGGGCCAGCTTGTCGTGATCGTGGAAACGGTAGCTCTTCTCGCCGAAGCCGAGGGCAAGGTGCCATTTCAGACGTGTCTCCTTCCATTTTGCGAACCAGTCGAGCTCGGTGCCCGGCTTGATGAAGAACTGCATCTCCATCTGCTCGAACTCGCGCATACGGAATATGAACTGGCGGGCGACAATCTCGTTGCGGAAAGCCTTGCCTATCTGGGCGATACCGAACGGCAGTTTCATGCGGCCGGTCTTCTGCACGTTCAGGTAGTTTACAAAGATTCCCTGAGCTGTCTCGGGACGGAGATAAATCTTCATTGAACCGTCGGCTGTCGAACCCATTTCGGTCGAGAACATCAGGTTGAACTGACGGACATCGGTCCAGTTGCGGGTTCCGCTGATAGGGCAGACGATGCCTTCGTCAAGGATAATCTGCTTGAGCTCGTCCAGGTTGGTGTCGTTCATCGCCTTGGCGTAACGCTCGTGCAGGGCGTCGCGCTTGGCCTGATGCTCCAGCACGTTCTTGCTGGTGGAGCGGTACTGAGCCTCGTCGAAGCTCTCGCCGAAACGTTTGCGGGCCTTCTCAACCTCCTTCTCTATCTTCTCGTCGTATTTTGCAATCTGCTCCTCGATGAGCACGTCTGCGCGGTAACGCTTCTTGCTGTCGCGGTTGTCAATGAGCGGGTCGTTGAATGCATCAACGTGACCTGAAGCCTTCCAGATGGTCGGGTGCATGAAGATGGAGCTGTCGATACCGACGATGTTGTCGTGCAGCAGGACCATACTCTGCCACCAGTATGATTTGATATTGTTCTTCATCTCAACGCCCATCTGACCGTAGTCGTAGACTGCGCCGAGACCGTCATAAATCTCACTTGAAGGAAAAACGAAACCGTACTCTTTGCAGTGAGCTACGATTTTCTTGAAAACATCATCCTGTGCCATAATTTGAAATTTTGTGCAAAATTACTCAATACCTTTTTTATTTAAGAAGAGTAAGACTTCTTTCTTTGCAAAAGATTGTTAATCGCTGCCGTTTTGCTAACACCGGTTTTCAACAGGAATCCATTTTGTGCAGCTTATGATTGTAAAAAGGCGTAAAATTCGTATCTTCGCAATTTAAGACAAAAAAGGAAAATCAGATGAGCGACGAATTTGACAAATACGATGGGGAGGATAATCCTGAAGACGGACTGACTGCTGACGGCTTTGACGGAGATGCCGGTGATGCCCATTCATCCTACCGGCCTGTGGTCGATGAGGATGGCCAGATACGTCATCAGCTGTCTGGAATGTACCAGAACTGGTTCCTGGACTATGCTTCGTATGTGATTCTGGAACGTGCCGTCCCACATTTCATAGATGGTCTGAAACCAGTGCAGAGACGTGTGCTGCATGCCATGAAGAGGCTTGACGACGGACGCTACATCAAGGTGGCAAACATTGTGGGCCACACCATGCAGTTCCACCCTCACGGTGACGCTTCGATCGGTGACGCTCTGGTTCAGATGGGACAGAAGGACCTGCTCATTGACTGTCAGGGAAATTGGGGAAATATCCTTACAGGACACAAGGCGGCAGCACCCCGATACATCGAGGCCCGTCTGTCAAAGTTCGCGCTTGAGACAGTCTTCAACCCCAAGACTACGGAGTGGAAGCTTTCGTACGACGGACGTAACAGGGAGCCTGTCACGCTTCCCGTCAAGTTCCCGCTGCTTCTGGCGCAGGGCGCCGAAGGAATCGCGGTAGGACTTTCCTGCAAGATACTGCCCCACAATTTCAATGAGTTGTGCGATGCTGCAGTATCATACTTGAAGGGCGAGGAGTTCCATCTGTATCCGGATTTCCCGACCGGTGGCTCGATAGACGTGTCGCACTACAATGACGGCGAACGCGGCGGCACGGTCAAGATTCGTGCCAAGATTTCCAAGGAGCCTGACAACAAGACACTGGTCATTAACGAGATACCTTACGGCGAGAATGTGATGACGCTTTCCGATTCGATTGTCAAGGCTGTCAAGAAGGGCAAGATAAAGGTCCGCAAGGTCGAGGACCTGACGGCGGCGAATGTGGAAATCCGCATTACGCTGGCTCCGGGAGTTTCTTCGGACAAGACGATAGACGCGCTCTACGCATTTACCAACTGTGAGGTGAGCGTGTCGCCGAACTGCTGTGTCATATACGAGCAGAAGCCACATTTCCTGTGTGTCAGCGATGTGCTGCGCAAGTCGGTCGACAACACCCTGGCCCTTCTCAAGATGGAACTGGAGATACAGCGCGGCGAGATCCTGGAGCAGCTTCATTTCGCGTCGCTGGAGAAGATTTTCATAGAGGAACGAATATATAAGGATGTGGAGTTCGAGCAGGCTCCCACAATGGATGCCGCCTGCGAGCACATCGATGACCGTCTGACTCCGTTCTATCCGCAGTTCGTGCGCGAGGTCACCAAGGATGACATACTCCGGCTTATGGAAATCAAGATGGCCCGAATCCTGAAGTTCAACAAGGACAAGGCCGACGAGGCTATTGCCCGGATGAAGAAGGACATCGCCCGCATAGACAAGGACCTTTCGGACATGGTTGGCGTTACAATAAAGTGGTTCAAGAATCTGAAAGAAAAGTACGGAGCTGCCTGGCCACGTAGAACCGAACTGAAAAATTTCAACACTATCGTTGCCAACAAGGTCATTGAGGCCAACGAGAAACTCTACATCAACCGTGCAGACGGATTCATTGGAACCGGTCTTAAGAAGGACGAGTATGTAGCCAACTGCAGCGAACTTGACGACATCATCCTGTTCTACAAGGACGGTCGGTACAAGGTGGTCAGAGTGGCGGAGAAACTGTTCGTCGGTCCTGGCGTGATGTATCTGAACGTATTCAAGAAGAACGACAAGCGTACGATATACAATGTCATATACCGCGACGGGAAGAGTGGCGCGGCTTACATAAAGAGGTTCGCAGCTACCGGTCTGACACGCGACAGGGAGTATGACCTGACGCAGGGCAAGCCCGGTTCCAAGGTGCTTTACTTTACGGCCAACGGTAACGGCGAGGCGGAAATCGTTCATGTGCAGCTCAAGCCTAATCCTAAGCTCAAAAAGCCTGCTTTTGACAAGGATTTCAGCGACATCGCCATCAAGGGACGACAGTCGATGGGCAATCTGCTGACTCGCAACGAGGTGCAGCGTATCGGTCTGAAGTCGCACGGCATATCGACGCTGGGCGGCCGAAAGGTATGGTTCGACCGCGACATACTGCGCCTGGATTTCGACGGGCACGGCGAGTATATCGGAGAGTTCGAGGCTGACGAGCAGATTCTGCTGATCAATGCGGACGGTGAATACTGTACCGCTGATGTCGATCCGAACCTGCACATCGAGGCAAATGTCATGAGGATTGAAAAGTTCATCCCGGACAAGGTCTGGAGTGCTGCCCTGTTCGACGGTTCGCAGAAGGGCTACCTGTATATAAAACGCTTCACTCTTGACGCTTCGGCCAAGAGGAACAGCATACTGGGTGAGGATAAGAACAGTCGCCTGCTTCTGCTCACTGATACGTTCTACCCGCGTTTCAGCATAGTGTTCGGAGGCGATGACGCGTTCCGTGAGGCGATGGAGATTGATGTGGATGAGTTCATCGGCGTGAAGAGTTACAAGGCCCGTGGCCGCAGGGCTACGATGTTCGCCGTGGAGAGAGTCGAGGAACTTGAGCCTCTGCGTCAGCCTGAACCGGAAGATAATGATGTGGTCGGGGAAGATCCGACCGAACAGGTATCTGACAACAATGAAGACAAAGAAAGTTCTGACGGCCAGATGTCGTTGTTCTAAAAAAGGATTTTTGCTGCTGGCCCTGGTATTAGTGCTGAACTGCACTGCTGTTTCGGCACAGGAGAGCCGTGTCGGCACGCTTCCGCTTAAGGACGGTGAGCGCCTGCATCAGATAGGTCTGTTGGTGGGTCATTACGGTCTGCTGGATGAATATCTGTCGCCGAATGTCTACACCGGTGTAATGTTGGGTCTTGAAGAACACCGAAGCCGCCCTCTGTGGCATCAGGATGACTGGCTGTTCAATCTGACATTCAAGGCCGATGTCGCTCTGACGTCCGGCCCGAACGGCAAAGGCAGTATGAATGGCATTATGTTTGACGGCCGCGTGGCATTTCAGAAGATCTGGCTGAACACCCCGTCATTTTCGCTGACCGCAGGTCCCGAATTCTATCTTAAGTTAGGCGGTGTCGAGAATGCCCGTAACAGCAACAATGTGGCGCAGCTCAAGCTTCATTTGGCTGCTGCTGCATCGGGAGAGGCAATCTGGCGTTTCCGTATCGGCAATTATCCTCTCGCCTTGAGCTGGGAGTTCGACCTGCCGCTGATCGGTTACGGCTTTGCGCCGACCTATGGGCTTCAGTACTACGAGATAGCCTATATGAACAAGATCAGTGAGGCGTCGCACTGCGTGTGGCCGGGCAATATGTTCGCTATGACTCAGTATGCTTCTGTCATCATCCCCGTCCGACATATCCAGCTCAAGTTCAGCTATGCCGGTGACTACCACAGCAGCGACATCGGGAACATAAGGTGCCGCATTAACGAGAACGCCTTTATGGTGAGTATGGTGAAGAGGTTTGAAAAAATTCACAACGGCCGATGAAACGCAGGATACCTGTTTTTATGCTGATGTGCGTGCTGCTGATGTCGGCGTGCATCAGGGAGACATACGAGAATACTCCGCTGGGTAACTTTGACAGACTCTGGACCCTGATGGATGAGCATTACTGCTATTTTGACTATAAGGCGAAGGAGTATGGACTGGACTGGAACAAGGTCTATCAGAAGTACAGACCGCTGGTCACTGACACCATAGGCGACGAGGCTCTGTTCAATCTGTGTGCCGATATGCTGTCTGAGCTGCGCGACGGACACGTCAACATCTATTCCGTCTATGATGTGGGCCGGAACTGGAGCTGGATGGAAAAGTATCCTCCAAATTACTATAAGCATATTCAGGACAACTATTTGGGCACAGACTACAAAATAGGCGGAGGATTCCGCTATACTATACTGAACGACAGCATAGGCTACATATATTACGGCGATTTCTCGAGCAGTGCTTCGGATGCATACATCAACAGGATTATTGAGTATTTCATGAACTGCAAGGGGATAATATTCGATGTACGCAACAACGGCGGAGGACTGGTGCCGAATGTCGAGACTATAATTTCGCATTTTACTGACAAGGAAGTTCTGTGCGGCTACCTCAGACACAAGACTGGACCCGGTCACTCTGACTTTTCAGACTATGAGGAGATGAGGGTGTCTCCTGCCAAGGGCTATATCTGGCTCAGACCGGTTGCAGTTCTGACGAACCGCTCCTGTTTCAGTGCCACGAACACATTCGTCAGCGAGATAAGCACTCTGGAGCAAGTCAGGGTGTTCGGTGACCGTACAGGTGGAGGGGGTGGTATTCCGCTGTCATTCGAACTGCCGAACGGATGGTCGGTCAGATACTCATCGTCACCTATGTATGATCTGGACTACAAAGATATAGAGTTCGGCGTGGAACCTGATGTCAAGGTCGGTATCTACGACGTTGACATGCAGCACGGAATCGATTCAATTATCGAAACGGCTATTGACTGGCTGAGCAATTATGATAAAAATAACAAACAAGAATGAAATGAAACGTCCGTTGTACCTTATTCTGACTGCCGTCATTCTGACTTTATCGTCATTGGATATGCAGGCTGACACACAGAAGATTCTGAAGATCAATTTCAAGTCTCCAATTACCGAACATGGCGGCAGCGCTCCTTTTTCGCTTTCGTCATTTTCTTTCTCGTCGCTGCTCAATTCGAGCGCATCGCTGTATGGCATGGTGCGCGCCATCGATTCTGCTGCGGTAGATCCGAACATTTCGATGATATACATGACCCCCTGCAACATTCAGGCTGGTCTTTCCCAGATGGAGGAAATCCGTGCCGCACTGCAGCGTTTCCGCGACTCGGGCAAGAGCATTGTAGCGTATTGCGAGAATCTGAGCAATGCAAGTTACTATGTGGCTTCGGTTGCCGACAAGATTGTACTGAATCCTGCTTCGGAGAGCTTTGTCATAGGACTTGCGACACAGCAGGTATTTCTGAAGGATGCTCTGGACGCTCTCGGTGTGGATGTCCAGCTGATACGTCACGGCAAGTACAAGTCGGCAGGCGAAATGTTCATTCGCAACGACATCAGTCCCGAGAACTACGAACAGAACAAGGCTATGGTGACTTCGCTGTGGAATGACATGTGCGACGAGATTGCCGCATCGCGCGGTTTTTCGGCCGATGAATTCAAGGGTTGGGTCAATTCTCTCGCTCTGACCGACGCAGAGTCGTTCAAGGAACTGGGACTGGTTGACGAACTTTGGCACAAGGATCAGCTGGATGACTATTTCTGTCAGGAGAACGGCACCAATATGCTGAATCTGGTCAATTATGTTCCGCTGAACCGCTACATTGACAAGCTTGCCAAGAAGTACAAGAAACAGAACAGGAAAAATAGGAAGAACAAGGTCGTCATAATCTATGCAAACGGTGAGATTGCAACTTCGGCGGACGGCAGCACGATGTCATCGGGCGATATCATCGTAGGCAAGAATCTGGCCCGCACCATTTCGAAGGTTCGCAAGGATGACAATGTCAAGGCCGTGGTGTTCCGCGTGAACTCACCCGGTGGCAGTGTGATGGCATCGGAACTCATCAAGCGCGAGATTGACCTGCTTAAGGAAGCAAAACCGGTTGTGGCCAGTTATGGTGAATATGCGGCATCGGGCGGTTACTGGATATCGGCCTGCACTGACAGCATATATACTGACAAGACCACGCTGACCGGTTCGATAGGCTGTTTCTCGATGGTTCCCGGCATAGGCAACGCCATAAAAAAGATTGCCAAGGTCAACATAGTTACTATCGGCTCGTCAGACCACAGCGATATGATGAGCGGAATCCGTCATCTGGACGAAGCTGAGACCGCGTATCTGCAGAGGCAGGTCGAGGACATCTATGACCGTTTCACCACCATCGTTTCGGCAGGTCGCGGAATGTCGAAGGACAGCGTTGACGCTATAGCTCAGGGACGTGTGTGGACGGGTTCGGACGCAATGGGCATCGGTCTGACCGACCGCATCGGCGGACTGGCGGATGCTGTCGCCTGTGCTGCCAGGCTTGCCGGGCTTGAGACTTACGCATTGGATGAGCAGCCGGTCGTTGAGCCCTTCTCGTTCATGTCACTGTTTGCCGGTGATGTCGATGTGGACGAGGACTTGACTTCTGATACAG
Organism: Bacteroidaceae bacterium; assembly: GCA_045642985.1. Taxonomy (GTDB): domain Bacteria; phylum Bacteroidota; class Bacteroidia; order Bacteroidales; family Bacteroidaceae; genus Colenecus. Next base: position 45,351 of record JAZUJU010000093.1, read on the forward strand.
GAACCTTGGCCAGTACAGTCATCGGTAAGGTGCTTCCGTTCGCATCGCTTGCCCGCAGGCAGCACGGAACTGCGATGTATGCACGTATGCCCCACCTGTATTCTTTCGACTGATTTACTCACGGTGCGAAGTTTTTACTAACTTTGCACCGTAATTGATGCGGGCGTGGCGGAATTGGTAGACGCGCTAGACTTAGGATCTAGTATCTCAGATGTGTAGGTTCGAGTCCTATCGCCCGTACAGAAAGGGGAGGCCGTTGGGCTTCCCCTTGTTATTGTCTTCCGATTAGGCCGCTGATAAGCTTGTAAAGCGATTCGGGACTGTCTGTGGCGGGAATGGCCCATCTCTGGCCGTAGATGAAGCGGGGGATGCCGCTGCCACCTGGAGCGGAACTGTTGCCGAACAGTTCGAATACATCGGTCAGCATCTCTTCGATTTTCCAGTCAGACATCGCTGCTGAGAGCTCGTCCGCACCGACGAGCTGCTGCGCTTTGGCAATGGCTTCGGACTCGGAGCGCGGATGCCATTCGCCTTCGTCGGCGCTGAAAAGCCATTCGTCGAAAGCTGTGAAAACGCCGCTGTCTGTCAGCCATACTGCGAGAGCAAGTTTCGCGAGAGTGCAGGAGCCGGCAAACGCATCCGGTCCCTGAGGAATATGGCAGTTGCAGGCGTTGCTCAGGGGGCAGGGGATGGTGACGAACGCGACTTTGCCTTCAAACATATTGACCAGTTCGGGCAGCATTGCGTGTATCGTGCGGCAGTGCGTACATTTGTAGCCAAGCAGCAACTCCACCTGGAAGGCTGCAGTGTCGGGCCCTACGGACGGCATAGTACTGCTTGTGAACCGTGGCAGTTCCCTGTCGGCAATGCCTTGAATGTCAGCGGAATCAGGCCGTACGAAAATCTGCCCCAGTACCATTGCTGCGCAGAGCCCTATACCGGCGGACAGATACCGGAATTTCCTGTCGGTCCTGATGCTGAACAGCAGAATGACGGAAATGACAGCGCCGAGCGAATGCAGGCAGATGCAGTACGGACAGACACTGTGCAGATAAATCAGCTGAAGGCCTGTGAACCATACGGCGGCCGCGAGTATCGCTCCGCTCAGAATGATGATGAACCTTGATAACTTCTGTCGGATTCCCTCCTTTCCGCTGCGTATTGCGAGCAGGCATATCAGAAGTATGGCGTAGGTCGCGACGGCGAGAGCACTGACGGGAACGGTTCCGAAGGTGTAGGCCCATTCTCCTGTCAGCAGACTGCCGCATCCGCTTTCCGCGCTGCATCCGGGGACACGGCTCTGCGTCAGCGAATGCAGCAGCAACAGACCTGACAGAAGCAGCGCCACCGCGCAGAGCAGTGGCATTGCCCGTCTTACATTGTGAATCGGATTGACGCTATTGCGGTCAGACATAGCGATGCGATTATCCAGAGTGCTAAGTTAATCATTTTCCGAAGGTTCTATAGTCCATAGTGTATCACTGCCTTCGCCTGTTTCGACTGGCCAGAGCGTGTCGTTCTTCTCATCCGGCAGGTAGAGAGAGTCTCCGTCCCTTATGACCTTGATATTGACAGACGAGAAGTTGTGGTCGTAGAGCCACTGCTGCAATTCTTCGATGTTCTCTTCGTCAAGGTTATGCTCATCCATCCATTCCTCTAATTCCCAGAGTTCATCTTCGTCGAAGTTATGCTCTTTCAGCCAGTCACTTATCATATGGTAGTCCTTCACAATGTCGCCGGTCAGATTCAGTGTAGTTTTGATTTCATTCCCAATATTCTGTACTGCGTGCCGGCTCGTGAAGAACGATATAGGCACCATTGCGACTATAAGCATAAGCCACAGAATCAGCAGGCAAAGTCCCGGTCTCCATTTGGGAGTCCTGGTGTCGAACAGCAGTACGATACCGCCGTATAAGAAGAGTATGGACGGAATCAGGATTATGAGGTACCACATAACCTGAACGAATGGATTGACCAGTATCCTTGCAAACGGAGCAAGACCGATGACCGATTCCAACAGGTCGGCACCGGGAAGCCAGCTCATCATTCCGAACGATGCATTCGTGGCTATGGCCAGACTGCCGAAGGTGACTATTTTGATAATCAGTCCGTTCAGTCCAATGAATAGCAGAAACAGTCCGACGCACACAGCCAGACATCCGGGACCGCGTCGGCGATTGTCACTGTTCTCGCTTTCGCGTTCCTTCCTGTTGCGGCTTATGTCGTTGACCGAACCGCTCTCTCCACGCATCTCGTACTTCTGTTTTACGGTCACAGCCTTTGGCATACAGAATGTCAGCGTCAGATATAGGATTGGCGTAAAAAACAGGAGGAACATTGCGATACTGTGCCATGCATTATTAACACCGCAGCTGAAAAGCACCAGGCTCAGTATAACCGGGATCAGGAATGCGAGTCTCAGCCAGATGGCGTCTATGTCGAGGGCGTTCGACAGACCTGCGCAGACTCCGTTCACCTGACGGTTCTCCATATCCCTGTAAAGACGCCGTTTACGGTTTTCTTTTGCGTAACCGCCTTCTGCCTGGCTGTACGAATTCACTTCGTCTGTATGAACTGGCTTTCCGTCTTTTCCTGTGGGATTGCCGCCGTCTGATATGTTCCCTAAATCCTCGGGGTAACCGAGTATTCCGATCACATATCTGATGTCCTCTTCGGAAACCACTCTTTCGCTGCCGCATCTTTCGTACAGCAGTTCAGCAATGCGCGCTTCGATAGAGTCCATTATTTCAGCACCGTCCGGCTGTCTGAGATAATGGCTTTCCAGCTTTCCAAGATACTCCTTTATAGACTTGAGGGCGTTGCCGTCAAGCGAGAAGGCATAGTGCCCGATGCTTATTCTGTCACTTCTTTCCATCTTTCAGATTATTGATAGAGTCTGTTATTTCGTTCCAAATACTGTTCATATCGGCAAGCTGTTCACGACCTTTCTCGGTCATGGAATAGTACTTGCGCGGAGGTCCCTGAGTCGATTCCTCCCACCGGTAGGTCAGAAGCCCCTGATTCTTCTGACGGATCAGAAGAGGGTAGAGCGTACCTTCGACAATGTTCATTCCGCAGTCACGCAGATTGTCAAGAATGGTCGATGCGTAGGCCTCGTGCCTGTCGAGAGTCAGCAGGATACAGTATTCGATGAGTCCCTTCCGCATTTGCTGGCGTATGTTTTCGCTTATATTCTCCATAGTCTTTATGTCTTAACGGTAAAACTTGGCCATGTTCTCAGCTGTAGGCTTGAGACCGCGCATAAGGCATTTCTCTGCAGGAGTCTTGGCCTTAGGCATAGCTATCCATAGAATAATGTATATAAAGGGCAGCATACCTGCTATTCCCCACAGCATAAACAGTGCGAGAATATATTTGACCGGGAAGAGAATCGCAATAACCAGCAGAACCCTTAGAATTGTTCTGTCAATGTTGAAGTAATGTGCCAGTCCGGAGCATACACCGCCCAGAATGCGGTCATCAGGATCGCGATAGAGTTTCCTGTATGTTCTGTTGCTCCCGTTGTCCTCTTTCTCTCTATTGACGGTGGAGTCGTCTGTGCGGACCGAAGAGTCATAGCCGGAATGCGATTCCTGCTGCGATGGCTCAGGGCTTCCGTCCGGCATTCCCAACTGAGCTACGATTGCATTTATCTGTTCCAGACTTACGGCCATACACTCGTTATGCTGTCTTTCCAGAAGCAGTTCGGCAATACGGTCTTCTATGTCGGACATAATTTCCTTAGTCTGCCCATTGTCCGAAACATCACTCATTGTTGACAGAACTGCCTCGAAATCTTTCAGATAGAGATTAAGCCTGTCATACGCATCGTTTTCGATATTGAAGCTGCGTCCGCCGATGCTTGCGTTGATTACATCTTTCATTGCCTGTAAAAGTAATTGTCGATGCAAAGATATATGTTTATTTTGGTACTTTGTTACACAAGGTACTAAAAAATTCAAAGAATTTGCATAATTCAATATTCCGACCGGCAGGCAGCGTCAGGAAGGGCTCGCCGGCTGTTATGTCTAATTACTTGAAAATCTGTTGGATAAAGTAGCAATAGTCGCGCTGCCAGTGGTTCCATTCGTGTCCGCCCGATGTCACGTGAAATTCGTGACGGTATTCCTTGCGGGTCAGGTAGCGGTCGTAATTGAGGTTGTCCGCCAAAAGTACATCCTGGCGTCCTATCATAATGATGTACTCGCCTGGCTCTTCGTCGAACTGATTTTCGATTTTTTCCTTTTGGGATTTGTATATGCCGTTGTAGTTGCTCGGCTTGATGAAAGCCTTGGTCAGCGGCGAGAACAGTCCGACATAGCCGAAGACATCGGGGTTGGCTGCGGAGATATGCAACGACTGCAGCCCGCCGATTGACATTCCGGCAATGGCGCGGTGCTTTTTGTCGGGAATGGTGCGGAATGTGCAGTCCATATATTTCACAATGTCGTTCACGAACGAAGATTCGACGGTTCCATCAATCTCGCAGAGGGACTCTATTGCATCCTTGCGGCGCGAGCCGTCCATATCGGCATTGTCATCGTACTGGTTCATATTGGGGGTGACGATGATGGCGGGAACTGCCTGCCCGCTTACTGTCAGGCTGTCTGTGATGCGGATTGCATTGCCCTTGGTCATCCACGATGTCTCGTATCCGTGCGCTCCGTGCAGCAGATAGACGACAGGATAGCGTCGGTCGCTTTCGTAGTAGCCTTCGGGCAGATAGACTATCATACGCCTGTATGTGGGACCGGGTACGGTGGTGGAGTAGATTACCTCTTTTATTGTACCGCGTGGGGTATAGCCTTCGGGGGCAATGTCCTCAACGGCGCTGGCACGATAGTAGGGCTGACGTTTCGGCGCCAGAATCGAGCAGGATGCCATTGACATTGTCAGCATCAGGAATAAAAAAACTTTGCCACCCTTCATAAAAAGCGGTGGCAAAGTTATATAAAAATCCGAAAGTCTGCTCAATTACATCATACCGTCCATGCCTCCCATACCAGGAGCCATTGCCGGAGCCGGTTTGTCTTCCTTCTTCTCGACGATGACGCATTCGGTCGTCAGGAACATTCCTGCGATTGATGCTGCGTTTTCAAGAGCGACGCGGGTAACCTTGGCCGGGTCGATGACGCCTGCCTTCTTCAGATCTTCGTAGGTGTCCATACGGGCATTGTAACCGAAATCGCCCTTGCCCTCGGCAACCTTCTGTACTACAACAGCGCCTTCCTTGCCGGCGTTGAAGACAATCTGACGGAGCGGCTCTTCGATGGCGCGACGGACAATCTGGATACCGGTCTGCTCGTCGGCATTGTCACCCTTCAGCTTCTCGATGGCCTTGATTGCACGGATGTAGGCTACGCCGCCACCAGCAACGACACCTTCTTCGATAGCTGCGCGGGTTGCGCAGAGAGCATCGTCAACGCGGTCCTTCTTCTCCTTCATCTCAACCTCTGACGGGGCACCAACGTGGATGACTGCCACACCGCCTGCCAATTTGGCAAGACGCTCCTGCAGCTTCTCGCGGTCGTAGTCCGAAGTCGTGGTCTTGATCTGGGACTTGATCTGAGCGGTGCGGGCATCGATGTTCTCCTTGGCGCCCTTGCCGTTCACGATGGTGGTGTTGTCCTTGGTGATGGTGATCTTCTCAGCCTGGCCGAGCATCTCCATTGTAGCCTGCTCCAGCTTGACACCGCGCTCCTCGCTGATGACGAAACCGCCGGTCAGCACTGCGATGTCCTCGAGCATCTCCTTTCTGCGGTCACCGAAGCCCGGAGCCTTGACGGCGCATATCTTCAGGGCTGAACGCAGACGGTTCACTACCAGAGTGGTGAGGGCTTCGCTGTCAACATCTTCGGCGATGATGAGCAGCGGACGACCTGTCTGTACGGCCGGCTCCAGAATCGGAAGCAGATCCTTCAGGTTGCTGATTTTCTTGTCGTGGATGAGGATGAGCGGGCTTTCCATCACGCAACTCATCTTTTCGGTATCGGTCACAAAGTATGATGACAGATAGCCGCGGTCAAACTGCATACCTTCGACCACGTCGATGTATGTGTCGCGACCCTTTGCCTCCTCGATGGTGATGACACCGTCCTTCGAAACCTTCTTCATTGCCTCGGCGATGTGCTTGCCGATTTCTGAATCGTTGTTGGCTGAGATTGTGGCAACCTGCTCAATCTTGTTGAAGTCGTTGCCGACGGTCTCTGCCTGCTTCTTGATGCTCTCGACGACGGCTGCGACAGCCTTGTCGATACCGCGCTTCAGATCCATAGGATTGGCACCTGCGGTCACGTTCTTCAGACCCTCGTTGACGATGGCCTGTGCCAGAACGGTAGCGGTGGTTGTGCCGTCACCTGCATCCTCGCCGGTCTTTGAAGCTACTGACTTGACCAGCTGAGCGCCGGTGTTCTTGAAGGAATCGGCCAGCTCGACCTCCTTGGCGACTGTAACGCCGTCCTTGGTAATCTGCGGAGCACCGAACTTCTTTTCGATGATTACGTTGCGACCCTTCGGGCCCAGTGTGACCTTGACTGCATTTGCCAACTCGTCGACACCCTGCTTGAGAAGGTCGCGGGCATCCATATTGAACTTGATATCCTTTGCCATAGTTGTTTCCTTATTAATATTATCCTAAAATTGCGAGAACGTCGCTCTGACGCATGATCAGATACTTTGTACCGTCCAATTCAATCTCTGTGCCTGCGTATTTGCCGTAGAGGACGGTGTCACCCTTCTTGAGAATCATCTTCTCGTCCTTGGTGCCTTCGCCTGCTGCGATAACCTCGCCCTTCAGCGGTTTCTCCTTTGCGGTATCAGGAATGATGATGCCGCCGATTGTCTTCTCCTCGGCTGCTGCCGGAAGAATCAGAACTCTGTCTGCCAATGGTTTGATATTCATACTGATGTATTTAATTGGTTTGTTTTCTGCTTTTCCACTTACTAAAACCGTGCCACAGCCTGATGCAGCGCCGCAGACTGACGATTTGTGCCACGATATGACATCTTGTCACCCGGCGGTGATGCCGGTGCCGTGATCATCGAGAAGAGTTTCCAGTTCCTCTGGCGTGATGCCGCTGCGGAACTTTTCGTTCTTGAAGACGGATATGCGTCCGGTCTCCTCCGAAACGACGATAGCGATGGCATCGCACACCTGTGTAATGCCGAGTGCTGCGCGGTGGCGCAGTCCGAACTGCTTCGGGATGTTTTCGCTGTGTGAGACTGGCAGTATGCAGGCTGCTGACTCTATGCGGCCGTCGCTGATTACCATTGCGCCGTCGTGCAGCGGACTGTTCTTGAAGAATATGTTCTCGATGAGCTGCTGGTTGATGTTGGCGTCGATTATTTCGCCCACCTGCAGCAGTTCATTCAGTTCCTCGCTCTCCTTTATGACTATCAGGGCACCGGTCTTGGTTGCGCTCATCTGGCTGCATGCCATTGCCAGAGGATGCCAGTCGGACGACATCTTCTTGATTCGGTGTTTGAAGAGCCAGCGGTAGATGCGGCCTGTGCGTGTCCTGGTTCCCAGTTCGCGGAAGAAACGGCGTATATCATCGGCAAACAGGACGATGAATGCCAGCACGCCGACATCAATCAACTTGTCGAGGATGGCGCCGAGCAGCGGCATCTTGATGACCTGCGACACCAGCATCCATACGAAGAAGAATATTACTATGCCGATGAACATATTTAGCGAACCGGTGCGCTTCATCATCTTATAGAGGTAGAACAGAAGCAGCGTCACACAGATTATGTCGGCGATGTCCTTGATTCCGATGTTTGAGAATATTTCCATTGTAAGTGTCTATTTCTTTGATTGTGGGTCTATGCTGTTTGTGAATGCTCCGGCTATGGCCGCTGCCTGCACGGCGCTCCTGACATCGTGTACCCTGAGCCAGTCCGCTCCGGCAGATGCCGCCAGCGTGTTCAGCGCCACGGTAGCTTCGAGCGCCTGTTCAGGCTGTATGCCTAACAGTTTGCAAGCCATCGACTTGCGCGAAAGTCCGGCCATTATGGGGAGCCCGAACTGCCTGAGTATGCCCAGATTTGCCAGAATCAGGTAATTCTGCATCAGTTCCTTGCCGAATCCGAAACCAGGGTCGATGATGATGTCATCCACACCGTATGAGTGCAGTATCCCGATGCGTTCTTTGAAAAACGATACCATCTCAGTCAGCGGGTCAACGCGTACGTGTTCGCTCCAGGTCAGGATATAGCTGGCACCTGCGTTTGCAATGGTGCGGTACATAGCTTCGTTTCCGCCTGAGACGTCGTTTATGACTCTGACATTCCATCGGCTGATGCACTGCGCCGCTATTTCCGGACGGAAGGTGTCGACCGACAGCGGTATGTCGGGGCAGGCTTCGCGGACAACGGGAATACCGGCCTCGAGACGCTGCTGCTCTTCGGCGGCGCTGGCCGGCGTGCTGCCGGGTCGGGTGGAGCAGGCCCCGATGTCGAGCATCGCCGCCGCTTCGTCACGCATCTTCAGCGCGGTGCTGCGTACGGCCTCGGCATCGATGCATCTGGAACCGGCGTAGAATGAGTCGGGCGTCAGGTTGATAATTCCGGCAATTCTGGTCATCGCGTTCTAAACATGTGTTATAGCAGTCCGACGGTTTTTACAAGTCCTATGCTGTTGGAACCCTTTATCAGTATGGTGCGGCCTTCGGGACGGTCCGACTGCAGCACTGCTGCGAGGGCGTCAACATTGTCAAAGCATTGCCATCCGACGGGAACGGTCTGGCCGAACACAGCCTGAACTGCATTGCGAAACTCCGTTCCGACGAGTGCCACACTGCTGTATCCGTCGTCCATCAGACGCCTTACAATGCGCTGGTGTTCTTCGGCACTGTGTTCGCCGAGTTCGCGCATATCGCCCAGTATCAGCATCTTGGCATCGGCGGTCATTATTCTGAAATTGTCGAGCGCGGCACTCATGCTGGTCGGATTGGCGTTGTAGGCATCGACCACAAGCCTGTTGCGGCCGGTGTCGGTTATCTGCGAGCGGTTGTTGCGGGGTACATAAGCGGACAGCGCGGCGTCTATCTTGTCTGCCGGTACGCCGAAATGACATCCGACGGTTACTGCTGCAAGAGCGTTGTCTGTGTTGTAGCTGCCGGTCATGTTCATACGGACCGTGTGGCGCGGGCCGCCATTGCAGCTCCACCAGAATGTCAGCAGCGGGTTGCATTCCACAACTCCTCCTGTGACAGTGCCCTGACCGCTGCTGCTGTAGCCTATGGAGTCCATTCCCCCGGCCATCCCGATAAGGTGCGGATTGTCCAGGTTGATAAATATGCGTCCCTGCTTGCAGCGTATGTGGTCGTATAGTTCTCCTTTGGTGCGTTTGACACCCTCGAACGAGCCGAAGCCCTGCAGGTGTGCCATACCGACATTGGTGATGAGACCGAAGTCGGGGTCGCAAACTTCAACCAGTTCTTTGATGTCGCCGGGATGGCTTGCGCCCATTTCCACCACTGCAAGCTGGTGTTCCGGCTTGAGTTTGAGAACGGTGAGGGGCACGCCGATGGAGTTGTTCAGATTGCCTTCGGTGGCAAGAACGTTGAATGTTTGCGAAAGCACGGCGGTGACAAGTTCCTTTGTAGTGGTCTTGCCGTTCGTCCCGGTGATGCCGATGACCGGCAGACCGCAGCGCCGGCGGTGGAGCAGAGCCATCTTCTGCAAAGCCTTCAGCGTGTTTGATACCGGCAGAATACGTCCGTCGTTGAATTCCGCACGCTCAGGCTCGTCGGTGACGGCATAGCGGCAGCCCTGTTCGAGAGCCTGCAGCACATAGTCGTTGCCGTTGAAACGTTCTCCCTTCAGCGCTGCGAACATCAGTCCGGGCGCACATTTCCTGGAGTCGGTGGTGATGCCGTCGCACTGCAGGAACTTTTCGTATAGCTCTTCAATTTCCATACCGCTAATCAATCCAATGTCCGCGAATTTTCATCTCGAAAATCCTTCATAATATTTTTAATCGAACAAATTTAAACAACTTCTTAGCAATTTAGTGTCTGTTTTTGCGCAAAACGGATTCTTATTTCCTCTTTTTTCTGTCTGCCTTTCCGGCTTTGGCTGCGCTCTTCGCCGCTTTCCTCTCCTGTTTGCGGGCCTGTCTTTCCTGTCTGCCGGACTTTCTTGCATCTGTCTGACCTACGGCATCGCCATCTTTTTTCTGTCGGACAGTGACTGTGCCGCTTCCACCGCTCTGTCGGGCTTCGGCTATGAGTGCTGTCAGTTCCTTGGGGGATGGCACAGAGCAGTTTTCGGGGCAGAATATGGTGACGCACAGGTCTTCGTCGCTGTCATCGGGAATGAGCTGTGAGGCTGTTTCGCTGATGAGCCCGGTATCCAGCCATTTCATTGCCGTACGGGCCAGGCGGCACGCTGCGTCAGCTCCAGTATACGTCAGTCCGTAGATGTAGTCATCGGCCAGCAGCGAGATTAACTGGCTGTCGGTCAGCGCACCGGCGTTGTCGGCGTCCATCTGCATCTGCAGCAGAAGCAGCGATTTGGCCCGCTCCACTTCGTCGTCGCTGAAGCCTTTTCCGCTCATCTTCGATATTTCGTTCAGCAGCGACGCTATGGCTTCGCGTATGTATTCTCCGATGATGTCGGCCGTAACCACAGTGTTGTCGGTGATGTCGGCGCCGCTGCCTGTAAGCCTGCGCTCAAAACGGAACTGAGCGTCACTGATAGGGGCGTCTGCGGGCGATGATGCTGCGGCGAGACGCTCATCCATCACAATGGCGATGATGCGCTGTATCAGGTCGTTGTTGAAACGGACTTCGGTGCTGTTGAGTTCTTGGGGCATAGGACTGTCCTGCCAGTTCAGTTCAACCCGGCAGTCACTTCTGCTGCCTGTCGTTATCACTTCGATCTGCGGTCCGCTGCTTCGGTTAGGCACTGTGCTCCTGACTGTGCGAGGTTCCTGAGGTATGTCGGGCAGGTCGGAAAAACGGCTGACAAGCATCTTCTCGACATCGGCAGGTATGACATCTCCTACAATGATTAAGGCTTGGCTGACAGGCTCCAGACTGTTGCGTGCATCGCTCAGACTGCGGCGTAAGGCGTCTGCGCGATTTGCGTCGATACCACTGCGGCGGAATGTCTCGCGTCCGGAACGGGTGATGCAGGCAATCTCGATTCCGGTTTCAGCGTTCTCGCTGCGGAGTATATAGTAGGTGAGTCCGCCGCGCAGGCTCCCGCATACCACCGACGGGTCACGCGGCAGCAGCGGAATGGTGCCGCAAATACCTGTCAGGCATATCAGAAGCATAAAAACGGTAATCGCCAGCCTTCGTCTCATCTGTCGCAATCTTTCTATTCGCAAATTTACAAATTTTGCGCACACGCGAATCATTCGCGTTGTGTTGCGTTTTTTTGTACCTTTGCCAGACCAAATTGTATTTTAACCAATTATTAGTTGTTATATTATGAAACGTCTTATGATACTTATTGCGGGAATTTGCACTATGACAATGATTTCCTGCTCAAAGGATGAAACAAATGATGAGGTGCAATCCATTACAGTTAGAAAGAATGAAATCACCGTTTGCACTAAATCTGCATTCAATCCCGTTGCGTTCGGTCTGCAAATCTTTCCGCAGAATATTGGAGAAGAGAAACTGGTCTATACCACTTCCGACAACTCTTTAGTCAGACTGAAAGAGGAAGAGTCATTGGCTTACCGTTTCTTTACCGGAAACAAAACTGGTGTCGCTACATTGACTTGCGCTTCCGCAGACGGAAAACATAAGGCTGATGTGCGTGTCAATGTTGTTGAAAACCCGAGATACGATATTCAGTGTGAAAAGATTGCCCCGTCTTCTCCCTCAGCAAGTGACGGAGAACTGAAGGTTGCGGTTTCTGTCCACAACAAAACAAACTGCACACTTAAGAATGTGAAAGTCACGTGGAGAAAGAAATTCACTTCAGATTCTTTTGACAAGGAAGAAATCATAGCTGTCAAGGATGATAAGTTCGTCTTTGAGAAAAAGGGTTTGCCGGAATGCGTTGTCGGGTGTTCCTTCCGTATGGAATTTGAAGGCCTGGTGGATTTGCCTGGCAGGGCTACATCTCTCACATATGATTTTATGATAGCAGTACCCCCGGTTTTTGAACCTGAAGAACTGGTCGGCAACTGGTATGCAGCAACTCTGGACGGCTTCCGATTTGTCGATGGCAAAAGAGAGCCTTTCTATTATTACTTTAAGCCAGAGGACAGCGGAAAGCAGAACTTCGCCGTTTACAATTTTGAGATTGTAAATGGAATGGTTAAGATTACAATCTCAACGAACAACGCCGACGGTTCAAAGGCAACGGACATTGTAGAAGGTGTACTCCAGAGCGGAACCAAGATTGAAACTAAAGAGTGGCGTGTGGAAATCTTACAATTCAGCGAGAATTCTATGATATGCAGTTTCACAAAGACCTCCGAGGATGAGGGACTGGTTCTTCACCAGTCGTGCGAACTCAAGAAGATGTCCGAATAGTGACGTGCTTTAATAATTCAAGAAACAAAAATCCAGCGCCCCGGGTGCTGGATTTTTGTTTCCCAGCTGAGCCGTCAGAGGGCTGGCTGGTGGGTCACGGATGAATAGTCCAGATATTCGGAATAAGTGGTTCTTTGTATCACGCAATCCTGTCGTTGCCGAACAATGAATGCCTCTCCAACCTGGGATAGAGCTTGCGCCTGCCTCCCTGCAGGTCGGACAGTTCCTGTATGTGATACTTTATTGACATAGTTCCTTATTATACCAAAGTTTGCAATGATTGTACCAAAGTTTGGTTTGATTATACCAAACTATGGTGGATTGGAAATACAGTAATGCGGCTG
>JAZUJU010000094.1:0-40964 GCA_045642985.1 Bacteroidaceae bacterium
GTGCACAGAATCCGGTGATTCATACGATGTATACTCCTGACCCTGCGCCGTATGTTCACAATGACACACTCTATCTCTTCGTTGATCACGACGAGGATGATGCCCAGTATTTCAAGATGAAGGATTGGCTGCTGTACTGCACAAGCGATATGGTAAACTGGACTTACTTGGGCACACAGGTATCAACAGCGACTTTCAAATGGGCGAAACAGGGCGACCGAGCCTGGGCATCGCAGGCTGTGGAACGTAATGGAAAATGGTATTGGTACTTGTGCTGCAATACAGAAAAGGGCGGTGACGCGCTTGCTGTGGCTGTAGCCGATACCCCACAGGGGCCCTGGACTGATGCTATCGGTGCGCCTCTCGCTGAAGGTTTCAGTTTCATTGACCCGACGGTGCTGATAGATGACGATGGCAGAGCCTATCTGTTCTGGGGCAACAAAGGATGCTGGTATGGAGAACTGAATGACGATATGGTATCGTTCCGAAACGGTTACAAAGAAGTGCCCGGTTTCCATAACCCGGAGTGCTTCGGGCCAGAATCAATGAAGGAAAACTGGGCCAAGGGCGGTCAAAAGGAGATGATGGTCGGCTACGAGGAAGGACCGTGGGTTACGAAGAAAGGCGATACGTATTTTATGACATACCCTGCCGGAGGAGTGCCCGAACATATGGCCTATTCCACGGCACCGACGATTGACGGTCCCTGGACCTATCGTGGCCGTATTATGGACGAGGCCGAAAACAGCTTTACGATTCACGGCGGAGAAGTGACATTCAAGGGTCACAACTATATGTTCTATCATAACGGAGGACTTCCCGGAGGAGGCGGATTCCGCCGTTCGACCTGTGTAGAGGAATTCAGTTATAATGACGATGGCAGCATTCCGTTCATACCTTTTACCAAACAGGGGGTGAGTCCGATAGGCACACTCAATCCATATATCAGGGTAGAGGCAGAGACAATGGCCGACGCTTCGGGCCTGAAGAATGACAGTAGAGCCGGTACAGATCACTATGTTACATCAATCAATGACGGAGACTGGCTGAAAGTCAGAGAAGTGGATTTCGGCAATGAGGCACCTGTACTCGCCTCAGTCCAGATTGCCGCATTCAGGAACAGCGCCTCCATTGAGTTCTATGTTGACACTATGAGCGGAAAACCTCTATGTACGATAGACATCACAGGCAATGAAGGCGTGCAGCAGGCACGCATCGCCACAAAGGTGACAGGCATCCACGACATCTATATCAAATTCGTCGGCGGAGAGAATGAATTCTTTGACTTCGACTGGTGGGAATTCAGTCGCTGAACAGATTCAAGCTTTTTTTGTAATTTTGCTGATACGATGGATGATGTGTTTGACATAAGACAGCAGCAGTACAACATATCCGACAAGGAACTGGACAACGCACTGCGTCCGCTTTCCTTCGGAGACTTTTCCGGGCAATCCAAGATTGTCGAAAATCTGCGCATATTCGTTCAGGCTGCACGTATGCGCGGCGAGCCTCTTGACCACACTCTGCTGCACGGCCCTCCCGGACTGGGCAAGACAACACTCAGCAACATCATTGCAAACGAACTCGGCGTCGGTTTCAAGATTACTTCAGGACCGGTACTGGACAAGCCCGGCGACCTGGCGGGCATACTGACATCGCTCGAACCGCACGACGTGCTTTTCATCGATGAGATTCATCGTCTGTCACCGGTTGTCGAAGAGTACCTGTACTCCGCAATGGAGGACTACCGCATTGACATAATGATTGACAAGGGACCGTCGGCACGAAGCATACAGATTGACCTGAATCCGTTCACTCTTATAGGCGCTACTACCCGCAGCGGCCTGCTCACGGCACCTCTCAGGGCACGTTTCGGCATCAACATGCATCTTGAATACTACGATGCTGACACGCTGAAAGGCATCATCCTGCGCTCTGCCGGAATACTCGGAATCCCCTGCGATGATGACGCCGCAGCCGAAGTGGCAGGACGCAGCCGCGGCACCCCACGTATCGCAAACGCCCTGCTGCGACGTGTTCGCGACTTCGCACAGGTCAAAGGCTCCGGACGAATGACAGTAGCCATCGCACGTATGGCTCTCGAAGCTCTGAACATCGACAAGTACGGGCTCGATGAGATTGACAACAAGATTCTCTGCACCATCATCGACAAGTTCTCAGGCGGTCCGGTCGGTCTGAACACCATCGCCACGGCTCTCGGCGAGGATTCAGGCACACTCGAAGAAGTCTACGAGCCCTTCCTGATTCAGGAAGGTTTCCTGAAACGTACCCCACGCGGCCGCGAAGTCACCGACCTGGCCTACAAGCATCTGGGGCGCACCCGTTTCGGACACACCCCAGACCTTTTTGACTGATACGGTTGGAAAAAAGTCTTTTCCAGATAATAATGTTTATCTGCGTGAAGGACTTGAAGATGAAGTGCCGCGACTCGGGTTGGAAGCTGACGGAGTAGTATCACGGCTGGAATCTGATGTCGCAGCGCTGCGACCGGAACCGGTACTTGAAGAAGAGGAAGACCTGACCGATGTCGATGAAGAAGAGTTACGCGAAACCGTCGTTCTGCTTCCTGATGGAGACACGGTGCTGATCGTCGTATTTGAAGAGCCGGAATTCTTTACACGGCTGCTTGTAGTAGTGGATGTACTGCGGCTCGGGATGCTGGTATTTGAAGTGGCGGCACTGCCGTCTGCAGAGCTTGGAGTCGCGGTTCTGCGACTGGTCTCTGTTGGGCTGGAAGTTGACGTACTACGGTTGGGAGCACTTGAACTTGAAGTTGACGTACTGCGACCCGAAGCGCTTGAACTGGATTCAGAAGTTCTGCGGCTGGAAGCGCTTGAACTGGGTTCAGAAGCTCTGCGGCTGGAAGCGCTTGAACTGGATTCAGAAGCTCTGCGGCTGGAAGAGTTTGAACTGGAAGTCGAGGCGTTGCGCGTGCTTGTAGTGGTTCTCTCAACGGATGCATTGCTTATCTGACGTATGTCATTTGCATTGTAAACGCGCCTGCTGCCCGATTCACCTTGGAGATTGGAAGCAGAGCCGAAACGGGTGGCGATGTCCGCATTGCGGGACTCGAACGAGCGCTCAGGATGAATCCTGCCATAGTCATTGCGAGTAATGTTGACGGTGACGTTGATATAGTTGGTGTAGTGCACGGACTGCACGTAAGCAACCTCGCGGCAATATTTGTGATGACCTACGAAAGTCTCCACGTATGCGTAATAATGACTGATGGCAATTGGAGTCGGACGTTTATAGTATGACGGGAAGTAGCCCCAGTAATAAGGCGAGGTCCAAGGCTTGTAGTGCACCGGTCTCAGGCAGCTGTAGATTGCTGGAGTCACGAGGAATACCGGCCTGACAACATAATTGGGACCGTAGATGTAAGGAGAACCGATGACCTCAACGTATGGCGTTCCGTGAGAAGGCAGTTCGGCAACGAGCGTAGCAACATCCTGATAGATATTGGATGCCAGAACAGCCTGGATAAGGAACACATGGTTATACCCCTGAACGGTTTCAAGAACCCGGAGATAATCCACATATCCGTCATTGTTAAGGTCCAGATTCGAAAGCATGTATGATGAATTGTTCAGCATCTTCTCAAATTCCTTCACCGAAGATGACTGGGCGAAAGCGGCACCCACGGCATGTAGGTCAAGATACAATGAAAGATCATCAATCATCGGAGTGACCTGAGTCGTTGTAGTCACCGTATGGGTCTTGGGGACAGTGACGGTGGTACTGTATCCCGTATTGTGATTTTCATACGGAGAAACGGTGACGATTCTTGTAGGGCAACAACCGGCAAACATCAGCGACAGAAGAGCAAGATGCAATAAACGTTTCATATTTTCAGTCCTTATTTTTACAAATATAATAAAAGCTCACGACTGTCTTGGTTGACAGCACACAAATTCGGAAACCTACTCCACGGTTACAGTTTCAGACGAGGCAGTGGAACGGAACTCTGGAGCATACATACACTGTGCCGACACGATGCCGGAGCTGAACGTACCGGCCTGCTCTGCATAGACATCATACTCGACGACATAGCGGCCACGCTCCAGACGGTCGATGTAGAACACCTGCGATGCATTCTGCGGTTCGACATACACTCTGAGGTCATCCTGCAGATTGTACTGGAATCCGGCCCTGGTGCTGACAGGCTCGAACGATGCGGCACGCATATCCTTCAGCTGGACATATTCCAGATTGCGGTCACAGCCCAGTTCGACGCGTATGCGGAGACGGTCGCCCACGTGCAGGGACTCGCCTTCAGCCACCTCGTGCAGAGTCGTACCATCGTTCTTCTCATCCACGCGATACAGAGTGCGTTTCAGCGAAATGCCGTTCTCGGAATAGCGTACCTTGTCCATTTCCTCTGTATATTGGATGGACAGCGCTCCCCAGCCAATCTCAGGCGAATCGTTGCGGACGCTTACCCTGCCCATTGCCGGGTCGGACGGCTCCTGCCATTTGCGGATGATATAGCCTGCATCAGTATCCTCGCCTCCGGCCTGAATAGTCTCACCGCCTATAGTGATGTACGATACAGCCGGAACATCCAGTGACTGTCCCTCCTTATCGCCTATCTCCAACAGGGCGATTACAGCCTGTGCCGTAGCGGGTGATGTAGCCCAATGCGTGGTCTGTCTCTGCTTAAGCAGCCAGCGTCCGCACTCGGCAGCCTCAGTCTCGCAACCGGTTGCGAGCAATGCCTGGATGATGCGGCTCTGGGTCTCGATTGGAGCCTCATGCCACAGGTAACCGCCCGTATTGTCGCGCCACCAGCGTCCCTGCTCCTCATCGTACAGCGAACGTTCCACCAGTGTGCTGACCAACTGCCTGGCTCGCTTGCTGTTGCCAGTAGCGGACATCAGTAGAGCCATCGATGCACGCTTGTGAAGTGACATATCGTGTGTATCCTCCTTGAGCGCTACCTTCAGCAGAAAGTCGTGTATATCCTTCACGTCCTTTGACATTCTGATCTCATTCAGATACTCGTGTGCCAGCAGCCATTCCAAATCATTCGGACTTATGACGGACTTGAATTTCCTGCGTTCAAACTCAGAGTACGACTCCATAATCTCGCCGTCCAGCCAGTGCAGAGCCTTGGTGACTGCATCTTTGAGTTCCTGATTGTCATTGAGATTCAGATATCCCATATCAACCAGCTGTCCGATACCGCTTACAATGGTATTGGTGACCCATAAGGATGGAAGATAGCCCGATATCCACGACCAGCCGCCGGCAGGTTCCTGCCTCTTGAGCAGTTCCTTGAGTGTAATGTCCAGCTCCTGCTCCACCCTGTCCTGGGCGAAAGCCTCGGCCAGACGGTGCAGGTTCTCCTTTTCGTTCTTGGAATCAAGCACCCACGGGGTCTCCTGCAGCAGCGTCTGCTTCAGGTCCCCGTTCTGCTCTAGACGGGTCTGCCACTCGTCAGTCGGAATATCCGCCCACTTGGCAAGCATACGTCCTACAGCGGGACGGGTAGCTATGATATGCGATGACAGGGCATTTGCAAAATATCTGTGGAACAGACTCTCGTTGCTCGGATTGCCAGTCTGCTCCAGGTACGGCAGAGCCTGAATGGCATACCATATAGGACTCGGTGTATATTCCAAGGTTAGAGTGCGGTCCTTCGCACTTTCCGACAGAAGATTCCCTGACAAGGCCTTAAGCTCGAAGTCACGGGTTTCTTTGCCGTTGTTGAAAAGCGATACCGATTCTGTGACTATAGTGCGTGATGAAAGTACCGGTATTACTTCCTGCTGACCGTCTGTATGAGTGTCAGAGGCAGCTGTCATACGATATGTGATGGCGGTGATGTCATCAGGAATACTGAGCTTGAACGAGGCTGCGACGCTACCGCCTGACGGAACATTCACATCGCAGGCCGAAGCGCCGCTGACAATGTCCAAAGCCTTGCCCGACACTGCATCGAACAGTTCAAGACATACCCTGGCAGCAATGTCGGCATCCGACACATTGCTCAGTCTCGCACTCAGGACCAGTTCGTCGCCCTGACGCACGAAACGCGGGGCACGCGGCTGCAGCATCAGCTGCTTGCGGGTTGTAACCTGCTCCATGAACACTGCCGATTTGAGGTCCGTCGTATGGGCAATTCCCTGGAAGTTCCACTTGGTAAGCAACTGAGGCGTGGTGAATGAGAAACTTACTTCACCCTTGCTGTCAGTTCTGAGGTTGGTGATGAAGAAAGCCGTAGGATTCTGATCCGTGCGGAGAATAAATGTGTCAGCAACTTCAGTCTTCTGTTTGTCAGTTACGACGACCGTTTCATACAGCACACCCGATTCCTCCGCGAGAGCGCCAATGTTATCCGGGGCAGAAACAATATCAAGACCTGCAATGCGCCCCTGCAGAGCCTCATCGACTGTCGTAACGCCAAGTCCCTCAAACTCATTCATAACCAGTCCTGCGCTCTTGGCCATTCCGCGCAATCTCATAGAAGAGTATGACAACGGTGACACAACCCTTGGGAATTGCGCTCTTTCACCATCGAACACGGGATAATCCCGCTGCGGAGTGAACTGACTCCGCCAGTTGTATCGCACATTATTCGTGATTATATCATTCCGCGAAATGTAGATACTGTTCCACGGCGAGAAGGTCCAGTCGCTGCGACCGTAAACATCGAGTGCAGAATCAAACATTGACAGCGTCAATGCAGCCTCAACCGGATTGCCCTCCGAGTCTCTGATGCTCATACTCCAGGTCTCGGTCCGGTCCGGCTCCAGCATATCACGGAAGGTCACCAGCTTGATATCCAATTTCCTATCAGTGAACGGTACTTCAATATCTACAGACTTGCTGGAATATACCAGTTCCTTGATTGCTGACAGATGCACACTGACTCCACCCTTCATTTCAGGAGTCAGCTTGAATTTTAGAGGAGTCACTCCTCCATCGGGATAAAGCACACCCTTATCCACAAAGCCGAATCGGTTCTCGATGATGTAATACACCGGCGTTCCGGCAAAGGCACTGCCGACTAGAATCTCTGCGGTATCACCCACCTTGCAGCTTTTGCTTACAGGACATGCCAACAGCAGTCTGTCGTCCGGCATCACCTTGCTGCCGGGCAGAACGGAGCTAAACAGCACGGTATCTGATGACTCTACGCCATCCACCGCGGCAGTCACACGATAAGTTCCGTTCTCCAGCGGTTCGGGCAGCTGCAGTCTGTACGGGACTCCGGCAACAGTGCTGACCGCAGTCGTATAGACACATTTCTCCACCTGACGCGCATTGTCGTTCCTCTCTTCAAAACGATACAGCGGGAAATTCCTCCTTATTTCGTCAGATGGCGTGAAGTCATGAATTTTGGATATGTCCCTTGTATCAAGAAGCAGTTCCTCCACAGGTTTCAGACGCTCCACGGTAATGTTCACCCTGCCCTCAAGCAGGTCACCGCCTGCATTCTGAAGCATTATCTGGAATGACGGAGCATCAGTGTATTCCGATGAGCTCGCAACAGTCACGGAAGGTATCTCGGGTCCGGCTGTAACGTATGCGACCGAGGTATGTGTCTCACCATTTATATCTGTCACCCTGGCTGTTACCCTGAAATTCAGAGACTCGCGGCCGACAGTCGATGCCAGTCCCGTCGAAGCCAGGAAACTGACGCTGAATCCTCCGTCCGGACCGGTCACAGTCTCGCCCGACAGAATCTGTCTGTCCGGCACCCGGGCGAACATATAGCGTATCGGTTCCACGTATTCAACTGTGTAGCTGACCTTTGCCCCGACAACCGGCACACCCGTATATGTCACTGCCGTACTCGACACCACTGCAGTATCGCCCGGCACGTATGTACGTCCGTCAGAGCCCATCTCAACCATAAATACCGGCTGACGGAACTCCTCCACATTGATGGCGCAGTCCGAGTCGTAGTCAATCTCGTCCCCATCCACCTGCAGTGTGTATCGCCCTGCAAGCAGACCCCGTGGAATGACAAACTCTCCGGATGCTGTTCCGAACCTGTCCGTGGTGATGTCAAGTGTATCCACCTCCTGCCAGTTGGCATCGAACAGAGTCAGATGCAGGTCCGCATCGGCAATGGTATGTCCCTTTGAATAACCGTTATTCTGATAGACTATACAGTTGAAACTGACAGTCTCTCCCGGACGGTATGTATATCGGTCTGTGTAGATGCGTGATATTATAGGATCGGGTCTGTCACCACTGGAATAAAGGAACATATCCGAAACCAGCGTATCGCCTCCGGCTATGACTTCCACATCGAAATTATTGCTATCTCCGGCTGACAGTGGTACATTGAATTCAACAGCCCCGTCCGCTTTTGTAATTCCATGCGCCACGCGCTCAGTGCGCTGACGGTCATAATAAGGTCCCGTCATATTCCAAATACTGTACTCAGCGCCCTTGACAGGCCTGCCTGTGATGCGGTCAACCACAAATCCGCACACTGAGCCGGTGTTATTTGAAGGATGACACGCTTTGAATGCAAATCTGTGCAGTTCAACCTCAACAGTCTGAATCAAAGTAGTCTTCCTGTCAAACAGATTGTCAGACGAGGCAATGATACGGTACTTGCCGGCAGGCAGGGACGGTACCTGCACCATAATGTGCTTGGACTTGTGATCTCCGGCATTCTCTACATCCACCTTCCACTCGGCGACGCTCCTTAGATTCCTGTAGCCTTTCACATCATCATATCTCAATTCCGGCATATCATCCTCGCTGACGCACTTGAACCATATCTGAGGTGTATTGCGGCAGATCACACCTATCAGTGAACCTTCGGGAGACATCAGCTCTGACATCTGCAGCGAAAGCGACGGTTTCTGCATTGTCTGTATCATACCCCTGCAGTTCACTGCCCCCTCGCTGTCAGGCCATCTGTCAGCAGCCCTTTTACAGAGTGCGACAAGCTCTGCGACATTTATGTCGTCCTCATCGACTTCGCGATAATAAACCCAATCAGCGTATGCGGAAATAATCTTTGCAGATTCGGCAGTCTTGTCCAGATACAACTCACCCAAGCGGAGCAGACCATCGGAACACAGCTTCAGATTCTCGAAATCACCTCCATAAAACCCCGGCAATTTGTCAGCCACTTCATAAAAACGCGAGGCATCGGCCCAGGCCCTCAAATCATAGTCCGGACTGTCCGCATTCAAGCGTATGAGTCTGGCAATGAGGTCAACGTTCCAGGGAAGACGCCCCATTCCGGCATATTCATCCGCCATCTGCAGGAATTCCTCTGCAGTTCCGCAATAACGCGCGTCCTTATATATCTCAGCCTCTTCTTCGCTCATATCATTGCTGAGCGGCGAATCTTCCAAAGCATTGCGCAACAGTGCGTCCAGAAGTGTAGGGCACAACTTTTGTCCGGAATTGTTACCAGGATTGATAAGTCCGTCCAAATTGTCAAACGAAGTTTTCGCCGTCAGGTCTGTCGAAATGGTAACCGACTTGTACAGACAGCTGTAGATAGTATCCAGATATGTCTGCTCGTCCCATAAATCAATATCCTGTGATGGCGTCTCCAGACGTTCCATGCCACGGATCCTGTATTTCACCCGATCGTAGTAATTGCTGTAGCAGTTGCCTAATATGGCCCAGCCCAGCGGTTCATAGATGCCCGACAGCTTCGGCATGATGCCATTCAAGCAGTCAATGACCTCCTTGTGGTAATCCTCACGGAACACCGACCCGAGCTGTCCCATATAGACACAGCTCCTGAGCATCTGGTAGTCGTCACCTTCGGCAGAGGCCTTCCTGTATATCTCCTGCACCTTGTCGTATGCACTTTCAGGAAGATCCTGCCCAATAAAATTCTCCACCGCCTGCCATTCATGATGATAGTCCGATGCATCAGATGGTAATACCCATGTCATCATAATAATTAGAACAACAAAAGTTTTCAATACTGGTTTCATAATGCAGGGGATGTTAAAAAAACAGCTATTACAGAGCAGCTACCAGCTCGTCTGATGAAAGCAGTTTCTGCTCGCCGCTCTCCATATCCTTCAGTGTAACTTTGCCTGCTGCAAGCTCGTCACCGCCGACGATGGCCACATACTTTACGCCAAGCGCATTGGCATACGCCATCTGCTTTTTCATTTTGGCGGCATCCGGATAAAGCTCCGCACTTACACCGGACTTCCTCAGCTGTGCAATGGTCTCCATACAGAAGTCTGCCTCGGCCTCGCCCATATTCAGGAACAGCACCTTGGTACCTGATACCATGGTCTCAGGATACAGGTTCAGCTGGTTGAGTACGTCGTATATGCGGTCTGCGCCGAACGAGATGCCCACGCCACTCACTCCGGGCATACCGAAGATGCCGGTCAGATTGTCGTATCGGCCACCTCCGCTGATACTTCCTATCTCCACATCAAGTGCCTTGACCTCGAAGATGGCGCCTGTATAATAATTCAGGCCGCGGGCCAAAGTAAGGTCCAGTTCCAGAGTATTACTCAGCTTAGTCCTGGAGACCTTGTCCAGAATATAACGGCATTCCTCCACGCCCTTCAGACCAGTCTCGCTGCCTGACAGGACAGTTTCTATGACCTTCAGCTTGTCATCGTTGGTACCCTGCAGCTTGATAATGGGCTGCAGCTTGTCAACAGCCTCCTGCGGCAGGCCCTTCTCCAGCAGTTCCGCATTGACATTGTCCAGACCTATCTTGTCCAGTTTGTCAATAGCCACGGTGATGTCTGTCATCTTGTCCGCCTGACCAACAGACTCGGCCAGTCCGGCCAGAATCTTGCGATTGTTCATTTTGATGGCAACCCTGACTCCGAACTTGCTGAATACAGTATCTATCATCTGAATGAGCTCGACCTCGTAAAGTAGCGAATCACTGCCTACCACATCGGCATCGCACTGATAGAACTCGCGGTAGCGGCCCTTCTGTGGACGGTCAGCACGCCACACGGGTTGTATCTGGAAACGCTTGAACGGGAACTGAAGCTCCTCGCGGTGCATCACGACAAAACGGGCGAATGGCACAGTAAGGTCATACCTCAGACCCTTCTCGCAGAATTTTGAGGCGAGTTTCAGCGAATTGCGGCCAAGCAGTTCCTCATCGGTCAGACCGCTCATATAATCGCCTGAATTCTGAATCTTGAACAGGAGTTTGTCTCCCTCCTCGCCATACTTGCCCATCAGTGTGGACAGGTTCTCCATTGACGGAGTTTCAATCTGACGATATCCGTACAGGCCGAAAACGCCACGGATAGTATCGAATATGTAATTGCGGCGCGCCATCTCCACAGGAGAGAAATCGCGCGTGCCCTTTGGTATTGACGGCTTCATAAATTACTCTAAATCAATCCCTTCTACCCATAAAAATCAACACATAATACAGCAGAGTGCCCAAAGATGAGAGAGCGGCGACCACATAAGTGTAGGCGGCGGCACGAAGCGACTCCTCGGCGGCATCCGAATTGCTGCTGTTGATAATACCGCTGTGAGACATCCAGGCGATGGCGCGACGGCTTGCATCAATCTCTACCGGAAGCGTCACAAAGCTGAACAGAGTGGTCAAAGCAAACAGGATTATTCCTGCCAGCATTATTCCAGGAAATATGTTGATTAAAAAGATTCCTGCCAGGAGCACCCAGGTAACCCAATTTGAAGCGAACTGTACGACCGGGACAAGCGCTGAGCGCATCCTTACCGGAGCATAACCCACCGCATGCTGGACGGCATGTCCGCACTCGTGTGCAGCGACCGAAGCGGCGGTCACGTCTCTTCCGTAATATACGCCACGACTCAGGTTTACCGTATTCTTTGTCGGATCATAATGGTCAGTAAGCTGACCTTCGATACAGGTGATTTTGACATCGTATATACCGTTTTCCTGCAGCATTTTAAGAGCTACCTCGCTGCCAGTCATCCCGTTTGTTGTCGGTATATGTGAGTTCTTCTCAAACTTGTTCTTCAAGTTTATCTGTACCACATAGCTTGCTACAGCTACGGCAATGAACAGAATCCAATATGTCATCATTTTTCCCTGATAATTGTCTGGTGACGGTCAGGACCGACCGAAATAATTGATACTGAAGTCTCAAGATACTGCTCGATGAACGACAGATATGCCATGAACTCTTCGGGAAGTTCATCCTCGGAGGTCAAATTGCAAAGTTCTGTCTTCCAGCCCGGGAACTCTTCGTAAACCGGAGTCACCCCCTCGCAGTCAAACGGGAACTCGTCCGTCTGCGTACCATCGGGCAGGATGTATGCCACGCAGGCCTTGATTGTGTCGAATGTATCCAGCACATCGCTCTTCATAAGAATCAGGTCTGTGACTCCGTTCAGACGTACAGAGTACTTGAGGGCCACCAGATCCACCCAGCCGCAACGGCGGCGGCGACCTGTCACGGCACCGTACTCATGACCGATGTCCGAGAGCTTCTGGCCGTCAGTGTCGAACAGTTCGGTCGGGAAAGGTCCGCTGCCTACACGCGTACAGTAGGCCTTCATTATTCCGAATACCTTGCCTATGCGGCTCGGAGCGATACCGAGACCGGTGCAGGCACCTGCGCAGATGGTATTCGATGAGGTAACATACGGATATGAACCGAAGTCGATGTCAAGCATAGTACCCTGAGCACCCTCGCACAGGACGCTGTTCCCGTAAATCAGCTGGTTGTTGACAAAATGCTCGCTATCGATGAAGTGGAACTGACGCATATATTCGATACCGTCACGCCAAGCCAGTTCGGACTGTGACAGGTCATAGTCGAAATTGAGAGAGGCGAGAGTGCGTTCGTGCGATGCCTTGATGTCGCGGTATTTCTGCTCAAAGTCAGGTCTCAGCAGATCGCCGACGCGGAGTCCCGTACGGGCTACCTTGTCCGTATAGGTCGGGCCTATGCCACGGCCGGTGGTACCGACCTTGCTGTTACCTTTGGCCGATTCCAGAGCACTGTCCAGAAGACGATGGGTAGGAAGAATCAGATGGGCCTTCTTTGAAATGTACAGACGGTCCTTCAGATTGACTCCGGCCTGCTCGAGAGTGAGCGCCTCGGCCTTGAACAAAGCTGCATCAAGAACCATACCGTTACCGATCACATTTATCTTGTCACCCTGGAAGATGCCCGAAGGAATGGATTTCAGGACAAACTTCTTGTTATCAAACTCAAGAGTGTGTCCGGCATTCGGGCCACCCTGGAAACGGGCCACCACATCGTAATCCGGCGTCAACACATCAACCACCTTACCTTTGCCCTCGTCACCCCACTGGAGTCCGAGAAGAACATCAACTTTACTCTGTGTCATATCTCTTATTTTGTCTTTAACATTTTCTCTTTGTTGCGTTTAACCGCATTGGAACACTTGGGGCACAGGCCGTACAGGTACAGCACATAGTTTTCGGGCGTAAACCTGTAAACCTTGAGGTCGCGAAGATACCGGTACAGTTTCTCGTGACGATACTCGCGAACTTTTCCGCATCCGGTACAGACCAGATGAATGTGCGACTCTCCGCCGAAAGCCACCTTTTCGTATTCCGTCTTGCCTCCCAACTGATGACGGAGCAACACCCCCGTCTCAACCAGAATGGCAAAAGTATTGTAAATCGTGGCGAGACTCACTACGAAATGGCGCTCGCTGTCCATTCTCTCCTTGAGCGCGGCTATTCCGAAATGACCGTCGAACGAATAGACCGTCTCCAGAATAGCGAACCTCTCGGGCGTGCGACGAAGATGATGCAGCTGGAGGTATTCATTCAATTTGCCGTTAGCGACGGCCAGACTGTCAACCTCTGCCATAACACTGTCCGTAAACCCCCATCAGAACTGCCGCCCCCTCGCGAAGCAGCTGGCTGTCCGATGCAGCCGCCGCCTCTGCCTGGTCACGAAGCTCCGCAGCATAGCGGTCTCCTATTTCATCTTTCCCGCGCAGCAGATGCGCCAGCGTCAGAAACCCGCAGTACTGACGGATTTCGGAATCGGACGCCATCCAGCGGAAGGCCGCTTCCGAAGCGCCCGGCATATTTCTGAACAGGAACTTGCAGCAGACCTCAGCAAGGTCAGGGTACTCTATTGTCTCAATCCACTCATCAGCCAGATCAGGAAGAAACAGAGAGGAAGGATACAGCATGGCAGCCAGCATCCTGCATTCGCGGCAGTCCTGACGCCACAAATCCGATGCAAGCGTTTCGTCGGGCTGATATCCCGCAGCTATCTCCTTGAGGTCAGGCAGAGAGACTCCGTAGTTAAGCCTGTAGACAATGCCACGGCTGCGCATCCCCTCAGAAACCGCGCCGTTCATACGCGACACGCATTTCTGTCTGATTTCAAGAATAACCTTTCCCGTCTCTTTCATCTCCATATCATCAGCCGCCAAGGCGGTAATATCATTCGTACATTGCGCGGAACTTATGCGGAGCCATTCCCTTGTATTTGAAGAAGGCTGCATAAAAAGACTGTCTGTTGGAGAATCCTACGGCTTTGCCGATTTCCTCCATTGTCATGTCCTTATACCTTTTGTCAGTCAGCATGTGCTGGGCATCCCTGATCCTGAATTCGTTCACAAGACACGAATAGTTCTGCCCGAACCGAGAGTTGATGACTGCAGACAGATACCTCGGGTTGGTGTTAAGCTCCTTAGCCAGTTCATGAGCGGAATAATCCGCATCACGGTACTTTTTCTGAGCGACGATGACATTGATAATCTTGTCATACAGTTCGTCCGCCAGTTCAGGCTTGATAAGTTTTCTGTAAGCAGCATCCTTGCGGACTGACTCCTTGATTTTGTAAGGCTTTACGGTCTTCGATTCCATTTCTTTATTGTTTGTAAGTTTTATGCTTTCGCAAAAATAAATGTTTTACAAATCCATACTCACAATTTGCCGGATATTTATTGTAAAAAATCTTAAAAAGAGGTTATTTGCAGATTGTTGAAAACGTGTTGATATGTCATCGGGCACAATTTCTCCTGATGAGTCTCTTTTCTTACCTTTGCATCTGTCAAACAGGAATCGGAAATGATAGACCAGGCGACTGTCGAAAAAGTGCTGGACGCGGCGAACATAGTCGACGTGATATCGCAGTTCGTCACTCTGCGCAAGCGCGGCGTGAACTACGTCGGGCTCTGCCCTTTCCACAATGAAAAGACACCGTCATTCTATGTCTCCCCATCCAAGAGCATCTGCAAGTGTTTCAGCTGCGGCAAGGGCGGGAATGTCATCCATTTCGTGATGGAGCACGAGCAGCTGTCCTTCCAGAAAGCGGTGGAATGGCTTGCCGAAAAGTACGGAATTCCTTACAGCCGGCGCGAAATGACGCCCGAAGAGAAGCTGCGTCAGGACGAAAGGGAATCGATGCTCATTCTGAACGAATTCGCCTGCAAGTGGTTCCAGACGGCACTCAACGAGACAGAAACGGGAAAAGCCATAGGCAAGGCTTATTTCCGCAAGCGCGGATTCCGCGATGACATCATAGAAAAATTCCGACTCGGCTATTCGCCCGAAAGCGGCATTTCCATAGCACAGCAGGCTTTGGACAAAGGGTTCAGAAGAGAATTCCTAATCTCCACGGGTCTGTGCTACGAACGCGATGACAAGTCATTGCGCGACCGTTTTCACGGACGCGCCATCTTCCCGATTTTCTCCGTCTCGGGCAAGGTTATCGGTTTCGGCGGACGCATAATGACATCCGATGCCAAGGCCGCCAAATATGTCAACTCACCGGAATCGTGTATTTATGTCAAGAACAGGGAGCTTTACGGACTGTACCAGGCCCGACAGGCCATAGTCCGTCAGGACCGCTGTTTTCTGGTCGAGGGATATGCCGATGTCATCTCCATGCATCAGGCAGGAGTCGAGAATGTGGTTGCATCGAGCGGCACATCGCTGACAACAGGACAGATAAGGCTCATACACCGTTTCACGAACAACATTACTGTCCTCTACGACGGGGACAAGGCCGGTATCAAGGCTTCAATCCGAGGCATTGATATGCTGCTGGAGGAGGGAATGAACGTCAAGGTTCTGCTGCTGCCTGACGGCGAGGATCCGGACAGTTTCGCCCGCGGACGCAGCGCCACCGAATTTCAGGAATACATTGCAAATCATCAGGTAGATTTCATACGCTTCAAAATCCAGCTGCTGATGGACGAGGCGGCAGGAGACCCGATCAGAAGGGCCAGTCTGATCAAGGAAATCAACACGAGCATATCAGTGATTCCCGACCAGGTTATACGCTCAGTCTATATCAGAGAATGCAGCCAGCTGCTGCAGAGCGACGAGAGGCTGCTCATTTCAGAGATTAACGCACTGCAGCGCAACCGGACTGCAGAAAAGGCGGGTCAGGAGCAGCAGTCACAAGTTCGCGACAGTGGCGAATCCGAGCAAAATGTCGGTGAAATGGAGGAAAAAAGCGAGCCAGCCGACATTGATCCGGTAGAATCGCTGCGTCGCGAAATACGTGCTCTGATACATTCCGACAAGGCCGACATCATAAGCAAGGAGCATCTCCTGGCACGAATGCTTGTCCGCTTCGGCGAAAGGGTATGCTGCTACACACAGTATCAAGGAATGGACGACTATCCTATGACAGTGGGCGAACTGATTATCGGAAGTCTCAGGAATGACGGGCTTTCCTTCCTGCACCCTGTTTACCGTAAGATGGCCTCGCTGTTCGAAGAGAACCACAACAACAGCGGCTTCAGGAGCGAGCGTTTCTTCATATCGCATCCGGACAGTACGATCAGCCTGACAGCCGCCAGTCTGATTGAGGACCGCTATCAGTTGAGCAACTTCTACAAGAACATGCCCCGACTCAACGAAGACGATGACCTGTACGGCACCGCATCCCACATCATCACCGACTACCAGCTGGCAGTCGTATCCTGCCGTATCACTGAGATCAAGCACAAGCTGAAGGACTGCAATCCGTCCGATGTAACAGACCTGATGAAAGAATACCAGGCTCTTCTCTCTGCGAGAAACAGCCTGGCACACAAACTCGGTGACAGAATCGTCACTTGACCTCAGTTTCCTCCTCTTCGCTGATATTGATTTCCTGATTTCTCAGAATGATGGCTCCCTTGTAATCAGTCTCGTTCTTGATTTTGCGCATCATGTCGTAGGCATCCTCGTAATATAGGAAATCGCCTGCGGTGCAAAGCCAGCGGGGAGACCTGAATACAGTATAGACCGGCAGATCCGGATATTTTTCACGGATGAACGCCTCGGCCTGCTGTGCCTTGGCACGAGCTTCGCGGGTGTTGTTTCCGGCGAATATCTGGATTCTGTAGCCTGTCGCCTTCAACTGTCCCTCAAGGACCGACTGGGCGCAATGACCTATCAGGCTGTCCAGTCGGGCATCACTCTCAACTTCGACCTTACCCTGCCCCTTTACCTCCTTTTCGAGAACATCGACAAAGGTTGTGGACTGGGCCCCGGCGGTCAGAGTCGCGAAAATCAAAAAAACAGTCAGGCTCAATCTGTGCATCACTTCTTCCAAGCGTCGATGATACCCTTGAAATCAGCAGCCTTGAGAGAAGCACCGCCGATAAGACCGCCGTCAACATCAGGATTTGCGAACAATTCCTTGGCATTCGACGGCTTGCAGCTGCCACCATACAGGATTGAGCACTCGTCAGCGACATTGCTGCCATACTTGGCGGCGATGGTCGAACGGATGAAGGCGTGCATCTCCTCTGCCTGCTCGGCAGTTGCAGTCAGACCAGTACCGATAGCCCAAACCGGCTCGTAGGCGATGACAATCTTGCCGAAGTCTTCGGCGCTCAGATTGAAGAGAGAGCCCTCAAGCTGGCCTTTCACCACCTGATTCTGGATACCGGCCACACGCTCATCCTTTACCTCACCTACACAAAAGATAGGGGTAAGTCCGTTTGCAAGTGCCAGCAGAACCTTCTCCTTGAGAATCTCGTTGGTCTCGTGATAGTACGCACGACGCTCGGAGTGACCGATGATGCAATACTTTGCACCTGTCGATGCAATCATAGCTGCAGATACCTCACCGGTATATGCACCTGACTCCTTGTCAGCGCAGTTCTCTGCACCGATACCTACCAGTGACGGGTTAACAAGCGGAGTAACTGATGCCAGATGGATGAACGGAGTGCAGACGATTACGTCGCATGCCGGTTTGTCAGCCTCAAGCAGACCGTTGATTTCCTTTACCAACTCAATTCCCTCCTGGAGATTCTTGTTCATCTTCCAGTTTCCTGCAACAATTTTCTTTCTCATTTTATCAGTTATTAAAAGTTCGTCATTCAATCGTTCCGTCCTTGCTTCTCTCCGTTCTGCGCCGCCCCATATCAATAAGGAGCAGAAGAAGATATGGAAGGATAAAGTAGAGTGTCACATTGAGTATGCGTCCCAGCCTGCTGTCCAGGAAGGGATGCGATTTGACAAGATGCTCCAGCTTTTCTCCGAAATTCAGATCAATCGGAACATTGCCGGCATTCCACTTGGCAACTATCACTCCGGCGTTCAGCAGCACGATGCCGGGATTGGCACGTACCATCGTTCTGAGCGGTATTTCGTCGGCGGAAAGAAAATTATACTCCGCAAAAGTGATATCCTTCCAGCGCTCTATGCCGTCGTGCGACGATGCCGTCACGCACAGCATCCTGTAGTCGTTTGCAAGACAGTAGTAATAGAGGTCATTGACCACATCGATGTTCTCCTGCGAAGCCTCCTCCAGATAAGGGGCTATCAGCAGGAAAGTATATCCGGGAGCAGTCAGAACGCTGTCCGTAACATCGTTCATATCAGCATCCAGCAAAGCAAAGTCGCTGAAACTGTCTTCAGCGCCCTCAAGTGCTCCTTTGCGCAAATCTGTACCGACCTTGTAGGGCCTGAAATCGAACACGGGCAGGTAGCGCAGATTCGAAATCATAAAATGTCCTATCAGAAGTACTGATATCAGTGGCACAGCCCACGCCCTTCGCTCGCTGATAAACGGGCGCACCCTTTCGTGCATTACGACAAGGCATACAGCAGCAAACAGCAGCACCACATTCTTGCCGAATGTCTGCCAGTTGGTCAGGATAATGGCATCGCCGAAACAGCCGCAGTCCGACACCGGATTTTTGACGGCAAGATAAAGCGTAAGCGGTGTGAATATCAGCATCAGGACCAGAACCGCGACTGACGTGCCCCTGCGATAGACCCCTAGCAGCAGATATATTCCGAAAAGGAATTCAATGCCGGCAAGCAGACAGGCCGTAAGAAGTGTGTTGCTGTCGGAAATGGAATCCAGCCCGAATGCCAAAAAGTAATCCTGCAGTTTTATCTGGGTACCGACCGGATCGACAGCCTTGACGAAACCGGAGAAGACAAAACAGACGGCAAGCAGCAGACGGCATCCGTTTGCCATCGAGTCTGCAAGAATCTTTCTGCCTTCAACTGACATATCAATCGCCGTATTTGATTTTTATCAGTCCGAATACGGCATAGTTGACCATATCCATATAATTAGCGTCAACGCCCTCCGAAACGATAGTCCGGCCATCGTTATCCTCAATTTCCTTGGTCCTGTTGAGTTTCATCAGGATAAGGTCGGTGTAGGAGCTTCTGCGCATTCCGCGCCAAGCCTCGTTATAATCGTGATTCTTGATTTTCATCAGCTCCAGAATGCGCTGTGCCTGCTTGTCATACTGGGTCACAGCCTCTTCGACACTCATATCAACAGTATCGGCAAAGCCGTTCTCCAACTGGATAAGTGCCATGATGCCATAATTGACTATGCCGATGAGTTCGGAACGGATATCCTCGCCGACCATATTCACGCCAGTAATCTCAAGGCTGCGGATACGCCTGGCTTTGATGAAAATCTGATCCGTCATCGACTCAGGACGGAGGATTCTCCATGCCGGGCCGTAGTCCTTCAGTTTCTTCACATAAAGGGCGCGGCACATACTGATAATCTGGGCGAACTGTTCGTTCGTGTCCGGCTTGGCTGCCGTCTGGTTGCACATTTCACACATTTGTCGCTGCTGCTATTATATCAGATGCAAAGATAATAAAGAAAACCATACGGAATCAGGAGATTGCCGACCAGTCGTACGGAGTTTTTTTCAGCTTTTGGAGACGATGCGCCAGCAGGCTGTTCTCAGGCAATGACAACTGGGCATCCTTCTCAATTATTGAACGGGCAATTTCACGCACCCGGCCTATCAGCTCACCGTCACGCGCCAGATTAGCCATCTTCAGGTCGAAGGCGATACCGCTCTGCTGCGTGCCCTCAAGATCGCCGGGACCGCGCAGCTTCAGATCGGCTTCGGCAATTTCAAAGCCATCGCATGTCGCCGTCATTATCTCCATCCTATGCCGGGTGTCGTCCGAAAGTTTGAAACCCGTCACCAGAATGCAGTAGGACTGGTCAGCTCCGCGCCCCACCCGACCCCGCAGCTGATGCAGTTGCGACAGGCCGAAACGCTCAGCGTTCTCTATGACCATGACACTTGCGTTCGGAACATCCACGCCCACCTCGATCACAGTAGTGGCAACCATTATCCGCGTCTCGCCATTTTTGAAACGCATCATTTCCGCATCCTTGTCAGCCGGCTTCATCCTGCCGTGCACCTTGCTGGCACCAAACTGGGGAAAACGCTCACAGACAGTCAGATAGCCCTCTTCAAGATTCTTCAGTTCCAGCTTCTCGTTCTCCTCGATGAGAGGATAGACAAAGTATGCCTGTCTGCCTGCCCTGAGCTGACTTTCGACAAAAGCATATATATCGGAATGACGCGTATCATAGAAATGTTCAGTGTGTACGGGCTTGCGGCCGGGAGGCAGTTCGTCAATCACCGATACATCCAGGTCTCCGTACAGCGTCATTGCAAGAGTACGGGGAATAGGAGTTGCCGTCATCACGAGCACATGCGGCGGATTGGAGTTCTTGCCCCAGAGCCGCGCTCTCTGCGCAACGCCGAAACGATGCTGCTCGTCAATGACCACAAAGCCCAGATGATGGAACACAACCGACTCCTCAAGCACGGCATGAGTGCTGACAAGAATGTTCACATCGCCATTGGACAATCCCTCCAGTATAGCCTGGCGCCGTTTTCCCCTGATGCTTCCCGTCAGCAGTTCCACCCTGACATTCATACCTTCCAGATAATGGGATATGTTGGCGAAATGCTGTTCGGAAAGTATTTCTGTAGGAGCCATGATGCATGCCTGACAGCCATTGTCGACGGCCAGCAGCATACACATTACCGCCACCATGGTCTTTCCGCT
The DNA here is from genome assembly GCA_045642985.1 of Bacteroidaceae bacterium. Classification (GTDB taxonomy): domain Bacteria; phylum Bacteroidota; class Bacteroidia; order Bacteroidales; family Bacteroidaceae; genus Colenecus. The sequence continues at coordinate 21,236 of JAZUJU010000094.1, forward strand.
GCCCACATCGCCCTGCAGCAGACGGTTCATCTGCAGGCCGGAACCGACATCCGAGCGAATCTGTCTGATCACCTTTTTCTGGGCATCGGTCAGTGAAAAGGGCAGATGTTCATTGTAGAACGTATTGAAGCAGTCGCCGACCCTGCTGAATGGGATACCGCGGAATTTCCTCAGACGTTCGGAAGTGTAACGGGCTATGCCCAACTGCACATAGAACAGTTCCTCGAACTTGATTCTGAACTGCGCCCGCCTCAGTTCATCGTTGTCTTTCGGAAAATGGATGACCCTCATCGCCTCGTCAAGTGACATCAGATTCTCCTGTCTGACTATGCGCTCCGGCAAGGTTTCCCGAAGAGGTTCTATCAGAAGATTCATCAGATTCTGCATCAGTTTCCGGATGGCGTTACTGTTCAGCCCGGCCCGCTTCATTTTTTCAGTAGTATTGTACTGAGGCTGGAGACCCATCGTGCTGAAATCGATTTTAGTAGGATCGTCAAGGTCAGGATGAGCCACCGAGATACGTCCTGCATACATCGACGGACGTCCGAACATCACATATTCAACATTCGGACGATACTTGTCCAGAATGAACTTCGCCCCCTGGAACCATACCAGTTCAATAGTTCCCGTTCCATCGGTGAAATAGGCAACGAGTCGCTTTCTCGTACCTGTTCCTACATCCTCGAAAGAGATGATGCGTCCCTTTATCTGAATATAGGGCATCGCTCCGTCTATCTCGCTTATACTGAACAGACGGCTGCGGTCAACATACTTGTATGGATAGAAGGCGAGCAGATCGCCAAGTGTCCGTATCTGCAGTTCCTTTTCGAACAATGCGGCCCTGGCGGGTCCGACACCTGCCAGATACTTTACATCGCGACAGTCAAGATCCTGCATCTGCGGGATTACCTGACTCCGAACTGCATGGCGCTGCAGACACTGTCACGGACAGAAGCGCCGCACAGGAATTCTATGATTTCTGCGGCAAAGGCCGCCGATGCTGCAGGACCTATGGCAGTAATGATATTGCCGTCACGCTCCACGAAACGACCGGTGAAATCGACATTTTCTATTCCGTCACCGCAGCCTGGATATACTGTAGCCTTGCGCCCGTCAAGAATTCCAAGTCGGCCCAGAACCGACGGAGCGGCACAGATTGCAGCAATAGGTCTGCCGTCCGCGGCAAAAGATTTCAGGAGCGCGCACAACCCGTCGTGCTCTATCATCTTAGGCGATCCGGGACCGCCCGGCAGAATCAGCATCCCGGCATCCGAGAAATCGACATCGGCAAACATTCTGTCAGCCTTTATGCAGATACCGTGAGCGCCCTGTACCTCAAGACCGCCGACTATCGAAACTGTAGTCACATCCACGCCGGCGCGGCGCAGCATATCAACAGGAGACACTGTCTCCATAGGCTCAAAGCCAGTAGTCAGGAATACATAGACCATATCGGAAAAACATTTATTTGAGACGGAAATAATATGTAATCGTACCTGTCTGGTTGTCAGGACCAGCAACGGAATTGAAGCGGGTACGGCGGGCAGCATCCTCAGCAGCCTTTCTAAGGTTGGCGTTCATAGTGTTGGTACGCTTGTTTATGCTGGTGGCAATGACCTTGCCTTCCGGATTCACAGTTATGGTGACGACCACACGTCCTTCCTCCTGAACATTATATGCCGGACGCTGCAGACCGTTGGCATCGACATCGCGACCGTTCAAGTCGAATGTTCCGTAACCTCCCACTCCGGTTGGCTTGCCTTCGAGAGAGTTACCCTGAGGACTGCCTGCAACCCCAGCCTGTGCCGTGGCGTCAGCCGTTGCCGATGCAGTCTGGCTGCTCTCACCGAACAGATTCTGCATCAGGTTGTTGGCCTCGGCAGCCGCACGGGCCTCAGCCTGTGCCCGGAGTTCCTCGGGAGTCGGTTCAACCACCTCATTTCTGGTCTTTTCGACCTTTTTCTGACCGTCGTCCAATGCAACCGTCTCCTCCATATCCTGCGTAACCAACGGTTCAGCCTGAGTGGTGCTGACCGGAGTCTGGTGGACAGGTGGCGAATAGGTCTGAACCTCTGTCAGATCGTAGTCTGTGTCCAGATTGCCCATATTGCCAATCATTACAGGCAGACCGCTCTCTTCGCGGACTTCCGGTATCTCGAAGCAGAAAAGCCACAGGAACAGGATGACCAGCAGATGCAGTCCGACGGTAAGGCCTATAGACAGTATATCGGGTTTATCCTCTATCTTTCTCATTTTCTGTCAGGACGGCGTGTTGCAAGCACGACTTTGAACTGATTCTCGTTAGCTATGTTCAGAACCTTGACAATCTCGCTGTAGGGAACTGTCTCGTCTGCATAAAGAGCCACATACATTTCCGGTTCGCGCAGGGCATAATCCTGCAGACACGGTGTCAGCTCCTCGAACAGGACCGGCATCTCGTCATCGTTGCCGAATGCGGTGTAATAGTTGAGATCCCTGTCGATGATGACCCTTGCCAAAGGCTTTGCCGAAGTCTGCTGTGAGCTCTGCGGCAACAGCACCTTGATGGCATTCGGGCTGACCATCGTCGATGTTATCATAAAGAATATCAGCAGCAGAAAGATGATGTCGGTCATTGACGACATGCTGAAATGCGGCGATATTCTGTTCTTTCTCTTCAGCATATCTTATTCTCCGGCTTTCTCGACAAAGTCAAGGATGAACGACTCCATCTTGTTTGTAATACCATCAACCTTCGTCACAAGGAAATTATAGGCGAACAGCGCGATAATGCCGACGATAAGACCACCGACAGTAGTTATCATCGCCTCGTAGATTCCACCCGAAAGCAGCGACACATCGATGTTGTTGCCAGCGTTCGACATCTCCCAGAATGCGCGGACCATACCGATTACAGTGCCCAGGAATCCGATCATCGGGGCGGCACTGGCTATGGTCGACATAATGGAAAGTCCCTTCTCCAGATTGGCAATCTCAATGTTGGCGGCATTCTCCATACCTGCCTGAATCTCCTTCTTGGAGTGGCCGACCAAAGAAAGTCCCTTTTCAACAATGCGGCTGACAGGCGATGCAGATGCCTGGCAGAAAATCTCAGCCGACTTCATCTCGCCGTTCTTCACATAGTCGCATATACGGTCCATAAAGCGAGGATCGATGTTGACCGCCTTCTTGTACTTGCCAAGACGCTCAAACAGAATATAGAAGCAGAGCACTGACAGAAGCGCCAGCACAATCATAATCCAACCGCCCTTGACAGCCATATCAAGAAGATTCATCTTCTCCACATTCCCGGTAACTTCGGCGACGACCTGGTCAACCGCGACTGAATCGCCGAGTGTCTCGGCAATGGTAACAGCCTGTAAAATCATACTAAACATTGTCTGTATTTCGAAATTGTTTGTTCTAGTCCAAGATAAAGTGCGTCACATATCAGCGCATGTCCTATCGACACCTCGTCCAACCAAGGGATACGCTCTTTCATATAGCGCAGGTTGACCAGGCTCAGATCGTGGCCGGCGTTGAGTCCGAGCCCCGATTTGCGGGCCGCCTCGGCTGCCCTGACAAAAGGCTCCACTGCCTTTTCCGGGCAGATAGGATAAAGCGTTGCGTACGGTTCCGTGTACAACTCAACCCTGTCGGCGCCGGCCTTTGCAGCGAATTCGACCATCCTGATGTCTGCGTTCACAAAAATTGAAGTACGGATTCCAGCCTTTTGGAATTCAACGGTCAGATCCTTCAGAAAGTCCAGGTTCGCTTCAGTATCCCATCCGTGGTTCGATGTAATCTGCGAGGGAGAATCAGGCACCAGAGTAACCTGAGCCGGCTTTGTACCTACCACCAGATCAATGAATTCACGCGAAGGATAGCCTTCGATGTTGAATTCAGTCGTCAGCACCTGTTTGAGAGCCGGGACATCCGCACGGCGTATATGGCGCTCGTCGGGACGCGGGTGCACAGTAATGCCCTGAGCACCGAAACGTTCGCAATCCAACGCCACCTGAACCAGGTCAGGGTTATTGCCGCCACGGGCGTTGCGGATGGTAGCTATCTTGTTGATATTGACACTTAACCTTGTCATAGCGAATAGGTGAAGTAAAAAAATTCATAACTTTGCCGCATATCCGGCGGCAATCATCTACAATATCAGCAAAGATAATAAGAATGCGGTTTATAACGCAGACCTTTCAATAAAAAAAAGAACTATGCGACTCGCAATATTCGGCAACCCTGTTTCAAGCAGTCACTCCGAGCTGGAACGTTCCCTGTTTGAACTTATGAACTGTCTTGGAGACGAAATACTTGTTGAACAGGAGTACTACAGATATCTGACCGGCCAGCTCAAATGGGAGATCAGCTGCAACGACATCATACGCGATGACGATTTTCTGGCCGATGCAGTCATCAGCATAGGAGGAGACGGTACTTTCCTGAGAGCCGCATCGCGTGTAGGCAACAAGGGAATCCCTATGCTCGGCATCAATGCTGGCCGTCTGGGTTTCCTTGCAGACACCACGGAACAGAGAGCGGGCGATGCAATCAGAATGCTGCACCTGGGACGATACACCATCGAGCAGCGCGCCCTGCTTCAGATAAGTATGGATTCTCTCAAGGAAGGAATATCACCGTTCGCTCTCAACGACATCGCGCTGCTCAAGCACGACGTGTCGTCTATGATCAGCATCACAGCTAAAATTGACGGAACTCCACTCACAACCTATATGGCAGACGGTCTTGTCATCGCCACCCCGACAGGCTCAACCGCATATTCGCTGAGCGTCGGAGGTCCTGTGATAGCCCCCGGAACCGATGTCATCGAGCTTACACCGGTAGCTCCGCACAGTCTCACGATGAGACCCCTCATCATCCAGGGCAGCCGCGTAATCACGCTGACTGTCGAAAGCCGCAGCCACAACTTCCTGGTTTCAATTGACGGACGCAGTTTCAGCTGCAAGGACGGCACTCAGATAGAGATACGCCGCGCCCCGCACAAGATCAGTATCATCAAACCGGAGGGTACCGACTTTTTCGATACCCTCCGCGATAAGATGATGTGGGGAACAGACCTCCGTCAGTCCCCAATCAGTTGATTACTTGTTGTAATTGGTGACGATGACGATTCTGCCGGAATCCTTGCCGCGCTCGACTCTCATCTGAAGCATACCGGTTACTTCGGTACCCTTGCCGAGTTCAGTCAGATCGGCTGTAACCGAAACACCGTTTCCAATCAGGTCCTCCTGCTTGAGTTCACCGCTCCACAGAACCGGTCCGTAAGTATGGGTGATGGTCCAGCGACCAGCATCGATGCTGTCGAATGCGTACTCGTTGGTACCCTGACGAAGCATTATGCGACGTGTGGAGTTGCCGCCACCGCCAAATCCCATACCACCGCCGCGGCCCTTGCTGATTTCAATCTCAGCACCTATACCGTTGACGACTTCGGTCGGATCCTGATTGCATTCAAGACCGCTGCCGAACGACTCAATTTCAAAATAATACTCCGGCTTAGTGTTCAGGCTGCGGATGTTGACAGTGTTCTTTCCGTATACCAGATAGCCATTGTAAAGTTTATTCTTTTCAATGCCATAACGGATAATATAGCCGTCAGCGCCCTGTACCGGCTCCCATACCAGGTCTGCCTCGCGGCGGTCATTCTGATTACGGACAGCCATAAAGTTCTTGACCTTAACATTCTTAACTACATTCGGATTACCGAATACGCGCAGATCCTTGATGCAGAATCTGGCCTCATCGTGAGTGTACACATTAGTGACTCTGATGTAGCGGGCCTTGACAGGTTTGTCAAGTTCGTTATAATCGTGATGAAGGTCAAGGTAGTTCTCGCTCTTGTCTATGATGGTCTCCCATACGCTGCCATCAGCCGAAGCTTCGACAGTATAGCACTGGTACTTGGTCTTCTCAGCATTTGCTGCAGCAGGTCTGCCCCCGCCGAATCCCATCATACCTCCGCCCTGGTTCTTTCCGCCCAGATGATCGAAGTTGATCTGGATTGCATAAACCTCGGCAACATCACCGAAATCAAGCGTATAGTACTCGCCGGGATTTCCGGTCTGTGCCGACCAGCAGGTCATGAAATTCTCGTCTGTGGCGTTCGAAGCCGGGAATCCCTCGAAAGTCGATGATACTGTTGCCTTCTTCTTGTACGAAAGCAGTTTCCAGTCTACATAGTTCTCAATTTCATCCTTTCTCTGGTCCGGATAATACTGCGGATAGTCGCCGAGAGCGACATTCGAATGCATTACACCGTCCTTGTCAACAGCCGTAGGATAGATTGAAATCTCCGAGCCGCGACCACCGCCGCCATAGCTGGCAGGAATCATGCAGATGGTCCAGAAATGACCGTTCTTATCCTGGAATGTACTTCCGTGACCGGCGCCGACCTGGAAACCAGTAGTCTTGTAGGTCAGAGGATTATGCTCGGAATAGGTGAACGGGCCCATAGGACTGTCAGCAACATATACACCATGCGAATAGGTCAGAAGCTCCAGGCCGATTGCGGCATACTGCAGATAGTATTTACCGTTGTATTTGGTCATCCACGGACCCTCAATCCAAGGATACTCATCCTCGAAATAATCCCTGCGGCCATTGAAGATTGAATAGATGACATCCTCCCTGTGGCGGGCCTCAAAGCCGTGATTCTTATAATCGCCGAAGAAACAGATTTCCGGGCCTCTGATAACCTTGAAGGTGGTCGGATCAAGTTCGACGACCTTGAACGGCATTATCTGTGACCAGCCGTAATAGAGATACAGGCGGCCGTCATCATCGACAAACATATTGGCGTCACCGTAGCGGTCGCTCTCCAGTTCGCCGCATTTCTCCCATTTGCCCGATTTCGGGTCATCGCACTTGTACACATTTCTGTTGTTCATCGAGCAGCCAAACATAATGCCGTCCTTGACCACAACCGAAACGACACCGCCCGGATAGTTGGGAGCGTCAACATAAGTCCAGTTCCTGAAGTCCGAAGAGTACCAGTATCCCTTGCGGTGAGATACAAACAGATAATAGTCATCCTTATAGATGAGCACAACAGGCTCGCCACCGCGATATGAGCGCTCGTTGCCCACAACGATGTCAAGAGGATTACAGAAAGTGTTCGGATTGGCATTGCGTGCCGCGTCAGTATGACCGACACCAAGCAATACGGCACCGGACAAAACCAGAAGTCTCAACAATGATTTCATACAGATTACTATTTGATTAATAATTTTTCTATCCGCAAATATATGTAAATGTCTGAACGATTGAACTGTTCAGAGTATTAAATGGATATTGTCTCTGCCTTGATGCTCTCGTTCAGGAAAATCGATGCTGACGGCAGGAACTGTTCGGTCGATTCGGTGGTCAGATACCGGCACTCGCCGTTCTTGGTGCACTTGGCGTCAATTTCGGGATGACGGAAAAGATAGTCCTGCAGCGAAGATGCCACATACTCCCCCTGACTTACTATACGGATATTTTCCGGGACAAACTTTCTGATTCTCTCCAGCAACAGCGGATAATGGGTGCAGCCCAGCACGATAGTATCAATCTTCGGGTCCTTGTCCAGCAGGGCTCTGACATGCTTCTCAATGAAGAAGTCCGTACCTTCACATCTGTATTCGCCAGTCTCGACCAGCGGGACCCAGATAGGACAGGCCTCACCCGTCACCCTGATATCCGGAAACAGCTTGTGAATCTCCATCGGATACGACATCGACTTTATGGTTCCGGGTGTTGCAAGAATACCGATATGTCTGGTCCGGGTAATGTCCCCGAGCGACTCCACAGTCGGACGGATAATACCCAGAACGCGTCTGTGTTCATCAAGCTGAGGTATGTCATTTACCTGTATGCTCTTCAGAGCCTTTGCAGATGCAGTATTGCACGCTATTATTATAAGGTGACAACCCATCTCGAAAAGTTTCTCCACACACTGCGAAGTAAACTCATACACCACCTCGAACGAGCGGGTTCCGTAGGGAGTCCTCGCGTTGTCCCCTAAATAGAGATAGTCGTACTGAGGCATGAGCTGCCTGATGCAACGCAGAATTGTCAGTCCTCCGTATCCTGAATCAAATATGCCGATAGGTCCCGGATTTTCGCTGAAACTGGTCTGTATCATATCGTGTCTGTTATAAAAAAAACGGGGCCGGAAGGCCCGTCCCCGTCTATTGAGATTACTGATGATTACTTGATTCCAAGCTTTGCCTTGACCTGTTCGGTCACATCGGTGGTGGCAGTCTTGCTGATGTAAGGAACAACACCGTCTGCGGTGTCGAATATGCAGATGAAACCGCCCTCGTCGCCGACAGCCTGAATGGCCTTCAGCACCTTCTCGGTAATTTCGGTCATCTTCTCCTGCGAAACTCTCTGAAGATTGCCCTGGCTGTCCTGATAGAACTGCTGTATCTTTTCATAGAGGTCCTGAAGTTCCTGCTCACGACGCTGTTTGATGTTGTCCGGAAGAGTCTCGGCCTGTGACTGATACTCATCGTTCTTCTTGGTAAGTTCATCCTGAAGATACTTCAGCTCATCCTCGTACTGCTTCTGCAGAGTCTGTAAATCGTTCTGAGCCTGAGTATATTCCGGCATCAACTGAATGATACTGCCTGAATCGATATTGCCAAACTTCTGTGCAAATGCGCAAATCGGTGCAAGAAGAAGCACCAAAACCACTAATTTCTTCATATTGATAAATGTTTTGTTGTCTGTTTACTCTGCAAATGTAATGAATTAATTCTAATAGCCCATCTTTTGCAGGACTTCATTGCTGATGTCAATCTTGGGTGATGCGAAAATGACGCTGCCCGCCGAAGCCCTGTCAACCACAAGCGAATAGCCCTTGGCTTCGCTGATAGTCTTGACAGCCTCGTATATCTCGTCCTGAATCGGAGCCATCAGTGATTCGCGCTTCTTGTAGAGTTCACCTTCGGGGCTGAAATACTGGCGCTTCAGTTCGCTTGCCTCCTTCTCCTTATTCACTATCTCCTCTTCCTTCTTGGTTTTCTGTTCTTCGGAAAGGAAAAGAGCTTCGTTCTGATAGTTCTTGTAAAGTTTCTCTGCTTCCTGAGACAGAGCTTCGATTTCGGCCTGCCATTTCTTTGAAAGCTGGTTAAGCTGTTCGTTGGCACGCTCGTATGCGGGCATCTTGGCAAGAATGTAATCCATATCGATAAGGGCGAACTTCTGTGCCATCGCCGGAACTGCCGTCAGAAGGATGACGGAAATGAGTGTCAGTAACTTTTTCATAGCAGTAATTTTTATAAGGTTTACAACTGTTTGACAAATTAGAACTGCAAAGGATTAAAATTCCTGGCCGAGCACAAAATGAATCTGGCTGCCGCCAAACTCTCTCGAACCATAGATAGGATCGAAACCGTAAGCCCAGTCTATACCCATCATACCGATCATCGGCAGGAATACTCTGACGCCAACACCTGCAGAGCGCTTCATATCGAACGGGTTGAACTGCTTGAGGTCAGTCCAGCAGTTACCGCCTTCAACAAATGCCAGCGCATAGATTGTGGTCGATGTCTCCAACATAAGCGGATATCTGAGCTCTGCGGCCAGACGTGAATATGCGTAACCTTCGCCTGTCGGTGTGAGACTTCCGTTCTGATAGCCGCGCAGACCGACTATTTCGGTTGCGTATGTATAAGACGCGCCGCTCATGCCGTCACCGCCCATACAGAATGTTTCGAACGGAGAGCGCTTGTTTACATTGTAATGGCCCAAGATACCGAAATCGGCTCTGGTCATAAGTACCAGATTCCTCTTTCCGCTTGTCAGCGATGTGTAGGTTCTGCTTCTGAACTTCCACTTGTGATACTCAATCCACTGATGCTTGCGCTGCAGTTCCTGCTGATATGTGGACGATGTCGGATCGTTGGCCAGCGATGCGTAGTCAATACCGTCGAACAGCGAATAAGGCGGAGTCAGCGATACGCTCAGCGAGAATTCCGAACCGGTTCTCGGGAATATGGCGTTGTCCGTAGTATTGCGGCCCAATGTCAGATTCAGGTTCAGGTTGTTGCAGTTACCGTCGGTTATCAGGAAATAGTTCCAGTCCTTCAGGATATAGCGTGTGAATGAAAGTTCGCTATAGAACGTGAAGTAATCGTCAGGCCAGTGCAGACGCGTGCCCCATCCCACAGATGCGCCGAACAGCTTGATGTACTTGTCCGGATCGTAATAGGCATCGTAGTTGGCATAATTGCCTCCATAGTAGTTGTTGCCGTACGAACCGTATCCGTACATATACTGATAGTAGTTGTTGTAGTAACTCGAATTGTAGTAAGTGTCGCTGATATCAGTCTGCTTTGAGAAGAACATGCTCACGGATAACGAATTAGGTCTGTTACCGCCCAGCCAGGGTTCAAAGAACGAAACGCTGTACGACTGATAGTAGCTGCCGTTGGTCTGACCGCTGATGGAGAATGTCTGACCGTCACCCTGCGGGATGAACATCCTGTAGTTGTCACTCTTGTGGAACAGGTTGTGCATCGAGAAGTTGGTGAACTTGAGCGAAAGACGACCGATAAGGCCGGTCTGTCCCCAACCTGCTGAAAGCTCGACCTGGTCATTGGACTTTGACTCCAGATGCCAGTCAATGTCAACGGTTCCGTCCGAGGGGTTAGGCTTGACCTGAGGGTCGATGTTCTCGGGATTGAAGTGACCCATCTGAGCCAGCTCACGATACGAACGCTCCAGAGCATCCTTTGAGAACAGTTCGCCCGGACGCGTATACAGTTCACGACGGACGACATTTTCGTACACGCGGTCATTGCCGTAAATTCCGATATGGTTAATAGTAGCCTGGGGACCCTCAACGATACGCATCTCAAGGTCGATGCTGTCACCCACCACATTCACCTCGACGGGATCGAGCTGACAGAACACATAACCGTTATTGTAGTAGAGGTTTCCGACAGCATCATCATCGGTATTCATACGCTCGTTCAGCTTCTTCGTGTTATAGACATCACCGGACTTCATTTGGAGCAGTTCAGCCAGCATCTCACTATTGTAGACTGTGTTGCCGACCCACTTGACATTGCGCAGGAAATACTTGTCTCCCTCGTCCAGAGTAATGTAAACGTCAACGGTATTGTCTTCGTTGGTCACGACGCTGTCTGATACTATCACGGCATCGCGGAAACCCAATTCACCGTACTTCTCAATGATCTTGTCCTTGTCACCGGCATACTCCTTGTCAATGAATTTCTTGGTACGGAAGAAATTGGCCAGCTTGCCCTTCTCATTGGTCTTCTTCATTACCTTCTTGACCTCCTTGTCGGTCAGGACAGAGTTGCCTGTCAGGTGAATCTGATTGACCTTGACCTTTTCTTTCTTGTCTATGTATATATCTACGAAAACCGTGTTCTCGGCAGTGCTCGCATCCTGCTGGCGTATTGTGATGTCAGCGTTCTTGAAGCCCTTCTCGTCATAGAAGCGTCTGATCAGTTTCTCGGCGCGGTCAATGATATTGGGCGTAACGTGGCCGCCCTTCATAATTCCGACCCTCTCTTCAAGATCGTCGATTTCAGCCTTCTTGATACCAAAGTACCTTACCTCTGCCACCTTGGGACGGAGAGCCAGATCTATATTCAGATAAATTTTATTGCCTACAATTTTAGTTGCCGATATGCTCACGAACGAGAACATTCCATGCTTCCAGTAACGCTTCACGGCATCCGACACGTCATCACCCGGAACTGTGATAATCTGTCCGGTCTTGAGACCCGACAGGTTGATGAGCGTCTGTGAATCATACTCATCAACACCCGAAACGGTAATTTCAGCTATTTCGTATTTTTTGGGAGAACCGGCATACATAATGGTCGGATTCTCTATAACATTCTCACCGACATACGCCTCGTATCCGCCGGCATCGTCTGATGAGTCCTGTGCGTGAATGCTGCACGGAGCGCAGACAAACGCCGCCAGCAGCAATATCGTCCTAATTCTGTCAATCATCATTTCACGTTCTCTTTTGAAGAGGACTGGGCCTCCTCTATTTGGGCACTGGTCAATCCGTAACGACGCTCCCTCTGCTGGAAGCTCCAGATTGCCTTGCATAATTCCTCTCTGTCAAAGTCCGGCCAGTACACATCGGTAAAGTAGAGCTCGGAGTACGAGGCCTGCCACATCAGATAGTTGCTGAGCCGCATTTCGCCGCCAGTCCTTATTATCAGGTCCGGATCGGGCATGAAATTGGTTGCGAGTCTTGATGATATAAGTTTTTCGTCGATGTCCGAAGGATCCAACTTCCCGGCTCTGACATCGGCTGCGATGTCGCGGGCAGCCTTTGTAATCTCCCACCTCGACGAATAGCTGAGTGCCACAACCAGTTCGGCACGAGTGTTTCCGGCTGTGGTGTCAAGACATTTCTGGAGTCTCATACGAATGATCAGGGGCAGTTTGTCAATGTCGCCTATCACCCTGAGACGCACATTGTTACGCATGAAAACCTCTTCCTCGATGTTCTGGAGGATAAGATTCATGAGCAGTTTGACCTCCTTTTCCGGACGTTTCCAGTTTTCGGTCGAAAAAGTATATAGTGTAAGGTATCTTATTCCCAGTTCGACTGCATCCTCAGTAATTTTCCAGGCAGCCTTTACGCCCTTGACATGACCTTCGCTCCGATCCAGTCCCTGCTCCCTTGCCCAGCGTCCGTTGCCGTCCATAATGATGGCCACGTGGGTCGGTATGCGGTTTCTGTCTATCTGCTCCTCAAATTTCATAATCTTTCGTTAGTTGCAGTTACAGGGTTTTGCAAAAATGTCGTACGTCAGCATAAGCATCGTAAAACAGTAGCTGTCACGGTTCTTCATGAATCCGCTCTTTATTCCGAAAGGGTCCTCACCGTCCCGGTCAGTAACATCGAGTCTGTCCGATGTGCTGAAGCGCATAGTCCACTCCAGACTCAGGTTGAGACGGTCCGCAATCTTGTACTTGACACCGATTCCGATAGGGAAGTTTGCAGCAAAGTCGTGCTTTGCCGGGGCTGGGGCGTATGTCAGACCTATGCCCATCAGATAATACGGAACAAGCCTGTGACAGTTGTTGTATGTAGTCGTTCCATAGGCCAGGAAATTGCCCTCGGCCTGAACGCCGAAATCGATGATGCTCCGTCTGAAGCTGATTTCGCGCGGAAATGTCCTGTCCTTGATGTTGGCAGTGCTTCCCGCAATGCCGGCAACTGTAATGTCGGCCTTCAACGCGAAACGCGGATTGAAACGGTAGCGGACCACCGCTCCGCCCATAAGTCTGGTATCACGGTAGAGTGTCGTGTTGGCATCGCCCATATAGAAGCTGCCACCCAGAGCCGGACCGATCTCCATCAGATATTCGGTATCGTCGTCCTGAGCTTTCAGGGTACCGCTTGACAGTACCACAGCCACCAATGCAAATGCCAGCAGGAACTTTCTCATCGGCCTTTAATTGTGAAGTCTGTTGATGAAACCCCTCCAGATGCCCGATCCGCTCGCGGATATCAGCCAGATGACATTGTCGCCGTCAACCGCGCTGACAAATGCGTCGCCACTCTTGCAGGCATCAGGAATCTGCATGTAGTTGTTCCAGGTATCGTATGACTCCCATATCTTGTCGCATTCCTTCCAGGCGATACCCTTGTCGCGCGATTCGAAGAAGTTCTGCATAGGGCTGATGGCAGTACCGTTCCGGACAGCCTTGCCGCCGAACGAATATAGCCTGCCGTCATAGCGTATCATCGACATATTCTCGAACTTCGGACAACTGTAGCTCCTGTCAGTTGCGGCAACCGTTCTTGACCACTCCTGTTCCGTAGACAGTTTCGTCCATACCAGAGCCTCATCATATTCGGGAGATGTTCCGGAAATGATGTATGTCATTATGTTTCTGTTGCTTTCCAGCGGGAAGCAGACTCCATTGACATCGTTGCAGGGAAAATCCGCAGGCAGTTCCTGAACCACGGTCCAATCAATGCCGTCTTCGGAACAGACTATCTGACCGTCCGAAGTCACAGCCCACAGCTGCGGAGCGCCGCCGTTCTGGCGGAACGGTATCAGACGTTCTATATCATTACGGGAACCTGTCCCAGTCCACGTCGCTCCGTCCGAGGAAGTGAAGAGACAGCCATTATCCGTCAGCGCCATGCCACCGGCAAAAAGCGTAAGAGATTCCAGACCGGCATTTGCAGAAAGTCCGCCGCAGTTCCGAAGAGCAGGCCATTCCACATCAGCGTCTGCTTTCTGACAGGTAAAGACCGGGCTGCCGCTGCCGTCCGAACCGAACACATAGAAATCGCCGTCCAACCCAACGGCATTTGCAATCTGCATGGCAGGCAGTGCGTGCGACATGCGTGACCACGACATGGAATCCGGGAAAGTCTTGTAGACGTTGGCAGTCAGCGTGTATTTGCGTTCGTACGAGCCGTCAGTCGAAACTGCGAAAATCGTTACGGGTTCGCGCAGGTCTATCTGGAGGGTTGATGACCATTGGAAATAATGCATCTCGCCCAACGAATCAGGAATGTAGTAATATGCAGTACCGTCAACCGATATGTTGGTAGTCATCTGGTTCAGCACCGAACCGTACGGAAGCGTGTCCGTATTGAAAATCCTGTTGTTGACATTGTCGATGTCGAACTCCACCTGACCGCTGGAAACGACCCTTACTTTGACGGTATCGCGGCCGTCCTCGGTAAAATCGTTGTAAAGGACATTGAAATCGCCTAACGAAAGCGTTGTGATTGCGGCCCTCGGAGTGTCTTCCAAATGGTTCTTACTGCATGACTGTACGCACAGTATGAGCAGTGAAAGTATTGCTATGTCTCTTGTCAGCTTGCGCATAATTCTGAATTCATTATTATTCTGCTGCCGATGCCGGAAGGTTCGTAACGAGCCGGACAGGCAGCAGTTTGCAAAATTAGCAACATTTCGCAAAACATCTATAGGAATGTGCGCGCTTTTATATTAAATAAGATTTTTATGTTTTTTTAAGTGCCAAATGCCGGTTTCGGGGCGGTTCAAGAGTAAAAAAACGTTATTTTCGCAGAAATATACATTGTAGAGTTATGGATAACATCAAGTCATTGATAGCGCGTCAGCTTCTGGCTACCGAAGCGGTGAAACTGAGAGTGGACAATCCTTTCACCTGGGCTTCAGGATGGAAATCACCGTTCTACTGTGACAACCGCAGGACGCTTTCATTTCCCGAAGTCAGGGGACAGGTACGCGATGCTCTGTGCCAGGTTTCAGAGAGTTTCCCTGAATTCGACGTTGTGGCTGGAGTCGCGACAGGTGCAATCGCTCAGGGAGCATTAGTCGCCGACCGTCTCGGAAAACCGTTCGTATATGTACGTTCCGCCCCCAAGGATCACGGAATGGCCAATCTGATTGAAGGTTATCTGCCGGAGAACAGCCGCGTACTGGTCATCGAGGACCTCATCTCGACAGGCGGAAGCAGCCTCAAGGCGGTGCAGGCCCTGCGTGATGCCGGATGTACGGTAGTTGGAATGATAGCATCGTTCACCTACGGATTTCCTGTGGCAGTGAACGCCTTTGCCGAAGCCGGCGTAAGGCTTGAGACACTGACCGACTACGAGACTCTCATCAAGGTAGCCATCGAATCCGGATATGTTCCGGCCGACAGCCTTCCAACGCTGAGAGAGTGGCGTGAGAATCCGTCTGAATGGCGTAAATAAAATTTACAGATGAAACCGATTTGGGACAAGGGAAAACCCGTCAACGACCTTATTCAGAAATATACTGTAGGTCGTGACCGTGAGCTTGATCTTCAGCTTGCAAAGTTCGATGTGCTGGGCTCAATCGCGCACATAACCATGCTGGAATCGGCAGGTCTTCTGAGCAAGGAGGAACTCACCAAACTCACTTCCGCCCTGCGCGAACTCCTCACTGTAATAGAACAAGGCGAATTCACAATCGGGGACGGAGTCGA
Source organism: Bacteroidaceae bacterium (assembly GCA_045642985.1). Classification (GTDB taxonomy): domain Bacteria; phylum Bacteroidota; class Bacteroidia; order Bacteroidales; family Bacteroidaceae; genus Colenecus. Next base: position 37,184 of record JAZUJU010000094.1, read on the forward strand.
GGACGTTCACTCCGAAGTGGAGGCCCGACTGACTGAAAAGTTGGGCGATATGGGCAAAAAGATTCATTCCGGAAGATCGCGGAATGATCAGGTGCTGGTGGACCTGAAGTTATATTTCAGAGAGCGTATTCAGGAAATCGTAGCCCTGACTGACAATCTGTTCAAGGCTCTCATAGAACAGAGTAATCGCTGCAAGGACATACTCCTGCCCGGATACACCCATCTGCAGACAGCAATGCCGTCGTCGTTCGGACTCTGGTTCGGTGCCTATGCCGAAAGCCTCACCGACGATATGGTCCTGCTTAAGGCCGCATACGATATCTGCAACCGCAACCCGCTAGGTTCGGCAGCAGGATACGGCTCGTCGTTCCCGCTTGACAGACAGATGACCACCGACCTGCTCGGCTTCGAGTCAATGGACTACAATGTGGTCTATGCACAGATGACACGAGGCAAGACGGAACGGGTTGTCAGCACTGCTCTGGCATCAGTTGCCGCCACCCTCTCGAAACTGGCATTCGACGCCTGTATGTACAACAGCCAGAACTTCGGATTCATCAGATTGCCCGATGACTGTACCACCGGTTCAAGCATCATGCCACATAAGAAAAATCCTGACGTATTCGAGCTGACAAGAGCCAAATGCAACAGACTTCAGTCCATCCCGTCACAGATTACTCTGATGACCAACAATCTGCCAAGCGGCTATTTCCGCGACATGCAGCTTGTCAAGGAGGTATTCCTTCCGGCATTCGACGAAATGGAGGACTGCCTGACGATGGTCACCTATATGATACATCACATCAAGGTGAGAGAGGACATTCTCGACGACCCGCGTTACGACCCCATATTCAGCGTGGAGGAGGTCAACCGTCTGGTACTCGAGGGCGTGCCGTTCCGCGATGCCTACCGGCAGGTGGGAGCAGCTATCGAAAATGGCGTGTTCAAGGCTCAAAAGAATATATGCCACACCCATCAGGGCAGCATCGGCAACCTCTGCAATGACAGAATCTGTGAGCGTATGTCTGCCATCGTCGGCAGTTTCGGTTTTGAGAACGTTGAAAACGCATTGAACAGACTGGCTGGTAAATGAGGAAGTTACTGAATATTCTGGCACTTGCAGTATTAACAGCGGCTGTGGCGGCATCGTGCAGCAATTCATACGAACTGTTCTGCACCAAATATCGCGCCAACTTCAGGTGCGATCCGACCGTCCCGCCATTCAATGTCACGACTTCGCTGGGCAGTTTCGTATCGGTACGATGCCCTGCCGAAGAACTTATTGTGACCGATGCTGAAGGCCACGTCACCCGCTGGCCGGTTACCGAAATCGAGAAGCGGAACTTTGCTATGGGACTTGGCGGTTTCATCATAGGCACGCCGACACTCGACAACGACCGCTGTGCCGTCTACGCCTACGACCTGGCCTGCCCTATCTGCGACAAGGCATCGGTCAGGCTCAAATTCAACAGCCTGGGCGTGGCGACCTGCCCCGACTGCGGTTCCACCTTCAACCTGAACAACAACGGAATCGTCATTTCATCCGAGTCTGAACACCAGCGTCCGCTTTACAGATATCCGGTATCGCAGACGCTCCAATCACTAATCGTAACAAACTGATGAAAGCGATAAGGACAATAGTACTGATTGCAGCTGCACTGCTGACGGGTCTGAACCTGCCGGCCGAAACAGTCGATTACAAGCTCAGCCTGACTCTTGCGGGCGTATCCATCGGAGCAGGCTCGTGTTCCTATTCCGAAAGTGACACCATCTGCGACGGTCAGGATGCAATCAAGATTCAGATTGAGATGAAGACGGGCCGCGCTGCCGGACTGTTTTTCCATCTGTGCGACACGATGACATCGGTGGTAACCCCTGACGGTACCCCTATTCACTACTGCAAGCGGATTCACGAGGGCAACGAGAATGTCAACGAGCACGCCTATTTCTACCGCAGCGGCGACAGGTACGCTGTACGACTGACAACCGAAGATGCGACAGGTATTCTGACCGATAATGTAAGGACATCCGACATTCAGATAATGGATCTTGCCGCAATGATGAAGTTCTCCCGAATGATAGATTCCTCGAACATGAAGGTTGGCGACGAGATTGACATTCCTATGGTCAACGGGGACCTGGTTCTGATGCAGCACATCATAAACGAGGGTGTCGTCAGCATCAAGGACGCCAAAGGCAAAAGACACGACTGCCTTAAGCTGTCTGTGCGCGACTGGAAGAACGGCAAAGAACGCGAGACCATCAAACTTTACGTGACCAACGATGCCGCCCACATCCCCGTCCGTCTGGACATCATACTCGGCATCTGCTTCATTAAGGCAGCACTAAACAACTATTCCAACTGACAGAATGCAGGTTACTAGGAACAAATTTCTGAACAGGCGCGGCTTCGGCATCCATTCGCCGTGGGCATACGACCTTATTACATCGGTCATCGAAGAGACTCTGCCATACTACGCATACGATGACCTCTACAGTTTCTGGGAACTGGCTCCCGATTACCTGCCCCAGTACGACGAGAACATCGACCAGCTGCTGTTCCGTCTGGTCAACGCACTCCATCCTCGCACCATTCTCGAAATAGGTACCGGCGCCGGAGTGAGCACCGGATATCTAGCATCAGTATCCAGGTCGACTCCGTGCATTACTCTCGATGCACCCCACCCCGCCACGGCGATAGTGGCCGGCAATCTCAAGGCATTCAAGCAGATAGACTATCGTATTGGAGATGTTCCGGCATTACTTGAAGACATAGCCGACAGCTGCGACACGATTGACTTCGTCCATCTGGCCCACACTGCCCTGTTCCGCGAAGCTGTCGAAATTCTGCTGCCGCGGCTGAACGAGCGTTCAGTTCTAGTAGTCGAAGGCATCACCGGCAAGCACCGCCGCACCTGGTTCGAAACTATGGCCGACGACCCGCGCACAGGCGTCATCATTACCAAGGGATCAGTCGGACTGGTCTTCTTCGATTTGAAAATGTATAAGCAACGATACAGACTATGAAGATTTATACCAAGACAGGCGACGACGGCACGACCAGCCTTGTAGGCGGCAAACGTGTCAGCAAGACAGACATCAGGCTCGAAGCGTATGGTACTGTCGATGAACTGAACGCCCAGCTGGGACTGCTGGCCACATACATCAGCGACCCGACCGACGCCGCATCGGTCCGCTGGCTCCAGAACCGTCTCTTCGCCGTTGGCGGAGTTCTTGCCACCGACACTGACTGCACCCCTGTCCCCGACAGCTGCAAAGTGTCCGAAGCCGACATCCGTAAGATCGAGGAGCTGATTGATGCTGCAGGTCTGAACCTGCCCCAGCAGAAGGCCTTCATCCTGCCCGGAGGCTGCCGCGGTGCCGCAGTATGCCACATCGCCCGCACGGTCTGCCGCCGCGCCGAACGCTGCATCCTGCGCCTGAATCAGGAGCATCGGACCGACGCTAACCTGCTGGTTTTCATCAACCGTCTGTCCGATTATCTGTTCGTGATGTCACGCAGAATGAACAATTTAAGCAACTCACCCGAGATTTATTGGGGTGAATAGTACCATCATTCGTTTTTTTTCTACTTTTGCGGTCTCTAACAAAAATCAAAGGTTATGTATTGGACACTGGAATTAGCTTCTAAACTTGAAGATGCTCCCTGGCCAGCAACCAAGGACGAATTGATTGACTATGCAGTACGCTCCGGCGCACCGCTCGAAGTAATAGAAAATCTACAGGAAATAGAGGACGAAGGCGACGTCTACGAAAGCAT
>JAZUJU010000095.1:0-3766 GCA_045642985.1 Bacteroidaceae bacterium
GTGTTTCGGACGTATCCGCAAGGGCGAACCGATTGAGCGTTCCAAACAGATTCCTGAGAAAATCCAGGGCGCAAACGAAGCCACCGCACAGATCAATATGCCCATTGTCCGCCTTGGAGCCGTATGTTTCAGCGGCCCGTCCAAGACCGACGAAGATTTCCTTGCAGTCAGTTTCCTGACTTCGCTGCTCAACAACGATGCCGGAACCGGACTTCTTGACAAGCTGATGGTTGACCACAAGCTGATGGTAGCGCAGGCAATGCCCGACCTTTCCTTCCGCGATGCCGGTTCAATTCTGGTGCTTTACATGCCCAAGCTGCTGTTCCAGAGGGAGAAAAAGGCCACGCAGCTGATATTCAACACTTTCCAGACCCTCAAGAGCGGCGACTTCAGCGACGAGTATTTCGAGAGCTGCAAGCTATCGTACAAGAAAGCGCTGATTGCCCAGACCGAAAATCTGCAGTCCAGAATGCAGGATATGGCATTTGCCTTTTCCGACGGACTTGACTGGAACGAGATTCTAAAACGTCCGGATCAGGTTGATGCATTCACCAAGGAAGACATTGTAGCAATCGCGAACAAGTATCTGGGCGATGACTATGTCCTGATTCACAAGAAGAAGGGCACAGCCAGCAGCAACAAGTTGCAGAAGCCTGATTACGAAAAGGTTACGCCAAAGAACCGCGAGGCTTCATCGGCTTACGCCCAGGCTCTCAGAGAAAGCGCATCCAATATTGTCGTACGTCCGAAACTCATTGACATTCAGAACGATGCAGCCATTGTCCAAGTAGCACCAATGACGAAGCTCTACGCTGTCAGCAATCCATACAACGATGTGTTCAGCCTGACTCTGAACTTCTGCATCGGTACATACGAAAAGCCTGACATTGAAAGAATGGTCGGTTACGTGAATCTGCTCGGAACCGAAAGCAAGTCGTTCGACGAAATTCACTCCGAACTTCAGGCCATGGGCAGCAGCATCTCGTATTCCGCCAACGGCAACGCATTCTGCGTCAACATCGACGGATTCGACAAGAACTTCGACAAGACTCTGGCCATTGCAGCAGACCTGCTCAAGAACATCAAGGGTGAAAGGAAAAAGCTCAACAATCTGAAGAGCGAAGAGAAGGCCTCCATCATCATGAACCGCAGCGACATGGACGCATTGGACGATGCACTCTACCAGAAAGTGCTATATGGAGACAGGTCTGAATACCTTACCAAAAAGGGTGCATTCACCGACGATGTGCTTCTCGGACTGTTCCACGAAATACAGAATGTAGAATGTGACATAATCTACAGTGGAACTCTCGACGCCGAGCAGATAGCATCTGAAATCAGGAATCACATCGATGTGAACGCCATAACGGTTCCAAGCAAGATTCAGACATACCTGGTACCTGTCAGCTACGACTCGCCTCAGGTGTTCTTCGTCAACAAGAAGAAATCGGCACAGAGCCAGATCAGGATGCTTATGGTTTCAAAACCGGCCGAAACCCAGTATGACAGATATGCCCTCGGACTTTACGGTTCGTACCTCGGAGGCGGAATGTCTTCGCTTCTGTTCCAGGAAATCAGGGAATTCCGTTCAATGGCATATTCGACATCATCACGCATCTTCATGCCTAATTACGCTGACCGCAAGGATGTAGCCTGCTCATTGGGAGGCTATGTCGGCACGCAGACCGACAAGACAGCAGACGCGATGACGATTCTCGATTCACTCATCACGCAGACTCCGTTCCTTGAGAACAAGATTGAGATAGCCAGGAAGGAGAGACTGAACAAGAGCTGCAACGATTATCCGGACTTCCGCTCTATGCCTTACACCATCCGAAGCTACAATCGCGCCGGCTACGCTGCCGACCCGGCTGGTACCCTGATGGAAGTGCTTGACGACTGCAGTGCGGATTGGATGCGCGGCATCTGGCAGGAGTATGTAGCAGGCAGGAACTATGTCTGGTGCATAGTCGGCAATATGGACAAGACCGATATGACCGGTCTCGAGAAATTCGGTCCAGTTACAATCCTCAAGAGCAAGGATATTATCAAGTAAACAGAAAAGCATCTGCAAGATGAACCTGATTCAGCTGTTCCGCAGCATCAAGCCGTTCGTAAAACCGTACAGGGTGCTCGTCATCCTCACACTGATTCTGACTCTCATCGGGTCTCTGATAGCCCAGGTCAACGCCGTAGTGCTTGACAGGACGGTCGATGCGGTCAACGCCCTGATCGGCATAGAGGATTTCTCGTGGTCCAGAGCGGCCAGGATTCTGACCATCATCAGCATAGTGCTGCTGTCCAAGGAAGTCATCGCCGCGTTAGTCACCTATGCGCAGAACTTCTTCGGCGAGAGGATGAGAATCTTTGTGAGCAAGGATATGAGTCAGGCCGTAATTGACAGGATACTTACCTTCAAGATGGCATTCTTCTCGCGTCAGGAGAATGCCACGGGACAGTTGCAGACACGTATTGACCAGGGTGTCAGCAGTCTGAGCCGTACGGTGCAGAACTTCTTCATCGACCTTCTGCCACTGTTCACAAGCGCCGTGCTCGCCCTCATCCTGATGTTCATTGCAAACGTCTGGGTCGGGCTCACGGCATTGTTCATCGTCCCCATCTACTTCTGGATAACTGTCAGGCAGGCCCGCAAGCTGAAAGGCTGGCGGCGCAATATGCGCGACTGCCGCGAGCAGAAGAGTCACGGCATAATGAACATCATCGAAAGCATCAATGTAATCAAGAGCTTCAACCGCGAGGAAATAGAGAGCCGCAAACAGTGGGATCTTCAGACCAAATTTACCGAAAATCAGATGGCTGTACGCAAGACTTCGTTCTACTACGATGCCGTCAAGAGTTTCGTACGGCAGGTCGGCACCGTACTCATCATAATTCTCACGGCATATCTGGTGCTTATCGGATATCCGGGAATGACCATAGGCAAGATTATGTATCACGTGATGCTGTTCGCCAATGTCACCGCACCCATCACCCAGTTGCAGCGAATATTCGATGATATGAACGACGCGCTCATCTATGCCGAGGGATTCTTCGACATTCTGGACTCCGAGAGCGATGTGGAGGAGAGTGGCAACTACCGTCCGGACCACGTGGAGGGCAATTTCGAACTGAGTGGAGTGGACTTTACCTACCCCAACGGCAACAAGGCGCTGCACGACATCAATATGAAGATAGAAAGTGGCAAGATAACCGCCTTTGTGGGACTGTCCGGAGCCGGAAAGTCTACCATCGTAAACCTGTTGGACAAGTTCTATTCGCCTGACTGCGGAAGCATAAAGTTGGACGGAGTCGAGTTGAAGGACTATGACACGCGTTTCCTGCGCGACAACATCGGACTGGTATTGCAGAAGAACCATATCTTTGACGGTACCATCGAGGACAACATCCGCTACGGTCTGCCGGGAGCCACATTCGAGCAGGTCGAGGATGCCGCCCGCAAGGCATACATCTATGACCAGATTATGTCTCTGCCCAAGGGATTCAAGTCGCAGGCCACAGAACTTTCAGGCGGACAACAGCAGAGAATTGCCATTGCCAGGATGTTCCTCAAGAACCCGCCTATCATATTCCTGGACGAGCCTACAGCCTCGCTCGATGCCATTGCCACCGAACAGATCAAGGCCAGCATTGACAGCATCAAGCGCGGCCGCACCGTAATCATCATCTCCCACTCCATTTCGCAGATCATCGACAGCGACATAATCTACGCTCTGAAGCAGGGACACGTGGAGCAGAGCGGCGATCC
>JAZUJU010000096.1:0-2199 GCA_045642985.1 Bacteroidaceae bacterium
AGGATGTTGCAGACCTCAATGGCCTCAATGCAGCTTTCCGTGCAATGGTGAAGCATTACACCGACAAGGGGGCTTCGGAAGATGAAATGCTCAAGGCAAAACAGGAGTTCTTCCTTGCGTATGCCAATCTCTGGTGCGGCACATTCTCAGAGGAGTACGTATTCAACAGGATTCTGACTAACATCCACTCGGTTTCCGAATTGCGTGTCAACGGCATTGTAAGCCAGATGGATGAATGGTATGACGCCTACAACATAAAGGCAGGTGACAAGATGTATCTTGCCCCATCGGAAAGAGTCAAAATCTGGAACAAATAATAAAAGCAATTTCATGAAAAAAACAATCCTCGCCTGCGCCGTGGCGGCACTTGCCCTTACCGGCTGCGACAAAAAAACGGAAGTGACAAAGGTCGCGGACTACCTTTACGAATATGAAGCCGACGAATATGGTACCGAGGCTCCTGTCATTTCGGACAAGGTCCTTGCTGACTTCTCCTGCAGTTCTGTCAGAAACGGAAATTTTTACGGAAGGAATTTGGACTTCAAGATTAACGAAATCTGCGAGTTCATCGTGAGGACCAGGGCTACGGCTGAGCGCAAGCACGCTTCCATCAGTGTGGCGAATCCTGTATTCCTGGACATTACGAATGATATGGTCGCTGCCGGGCTCTCGGACAAGGTCCTGAAAGCGATTCCGTGGATGACGATGGACGGCATCAATGACGCGGGTCTGGTGTGCAATATCAATGTGGTGAACAAGAATGATATCGCTGAGAATGCGCACACTCACACCAACCCCGGCAAGCCTGAGATAATGGTAATGTTCCTCGTCCGTGCATTGCTCGACAACTGCTCAAGCGTGGAGGAGGCAAAGGAATTTATCAAAGGTCACGACATCACTCCCGTCCCTGCAGGAGTGGGTGGCGTGTGGGACTGCCATTTCATGATTGCAGATCCCGACAACACAGTGGTTGTGGAGTTTACGGGTGAAAAGGGCTCGGAAGTCAAGTTCGTTGAAACGAGCATTATGACCAACTTCTACAATCATATGTATGAGGCAACCGGCGAGTATCCTCCTCACGCTTGCGGCGTGGAAAGGTATGAAATCCTCAAAGCGGGTTATGACAGCGCCAATACTATGGAAGGGATGTGGGAACTGCTGAAAAAAGTACAGTTCACTCAAGCATACAAGGAATCGACGGAGCCTTTCTGGTGCTCTGAATATTATGATGTCATACCGTCATTCGATGAGCATCCTATGGGCTACTGGACAAAGGAAAAGATTCTGGAGCAGGAAATGCCTGCAATAGAAGTAGAGGCTTACAAGTTATACGAAAGAACCGGTGAGTATGACCTCAAAAACAATCTGTGGCACACTACTCACAACGCCACCTATGACATCGCAAACAGGTCTCTTTGGGTGACAATTCGCGAGAAGTACGAAAAGCATTACGAATTCAAATTGTAGTAGCCCAAAAATATCTTTGTAAGCATTGATCCAGCGTCCATTTAAGGCGCTGGATTATTTTTTCAGTATTCTAAATATATGTGCAGACAGATGAATCAAACTGGATCTTTTGCATCCAAATATCCAATTCAGTTTTGCTCCCAAAATCTGCCCGAAACTGAAATCCGAATATTGCATTTTCGCTCAAAAAACAGTGCCCTGTTACTTTGACTGCTTGGAAATCCAAGCCTTAGGAGTCATCTCCATGATTTCCGAAAAATGGCGGTAAAATGATTGCAGGTTATTATATCCGGAACGGAGAGCCGCATCCTTGATGCTCGCTTCACCTCCGTCCGCCTGCACTGTCTTCGTAAAATATTCTATTCGGAGAGAATTGATGAATTCGGAGAAATTCTGATTGCGGCAGGCGTGGATGCTGTTGGATAGATATGTCCTGTTGGTATGCAGCTGCTCGGCAAGAGACACAAGGGACAATGAAGGATCGAGGAACAATTCCTCATCCAGCACTTTCTGAATCAATTTGTCGTTTGCAGTCTTCTGTGCCGAAGTAAGTTCAATTTCCTGAGACTCTTCCTGGATGGATTCGATTTAGGCGGCTATTTCGGAAGTATCCTTCATACGGTAGGTCAGGCTTCCAATATAATATTGAAGAACCGACAGGAATACCGCAAAAATACCGCTGACAAGGATTGTAGAGGTCAACGACTCGGAAAGAAGTACCCTCAGAAGCGC
>JAZUJU010000097.1:0-4431 GCA_045642985.1 Bacteroidaceae bacterium
TCCTTCTGAACCTCCATAAAGTCACCATTGTCAACGATAGCGTAGATGATGTCCTTCATATTGTACGGTTTGTTGGGATCTGCAGGAACCATATCGTTCAGAGCGTCCTCGATACGTGCGGGATCGTCGGTGCACTTGACCAGCGGAGCCTCCTCCATATTGTTCTGCGGGATGAAGCTGACCAGACGGCGAACCTCCTGGATGGCCTCCTCTTCGGTAGCGGCCACAAAATGTGTGACGCCCGACTTGGTGGCGTGGATGTTCGCACCACCCAGCTGCTCTACGGTTACGTCCTCGCCTGTAACGCTCTTTACGACCTTAGGACCTGTGATGAACATATATGAGTTCTGCTCTGTCATCATGATGAAGTCGGTCAGAGCCGGGCTGTAGACAGCGCCGCCGGCGCAGGGGCCGAAGATGACTGAAATCTGAGGAACGACACCCGATGCCAGAATGTTGCGCTCGAAAATCTCTGCGTAGCCTGCCAGTGCGCATGCACCCTCCTGGATACGCGCACCGCCTGAATCGTTCAGACCGATGATAGGAGCACCCAGTTTCATGGCCATATCCATGACCTTGCAGATTTTCTGGGCCATTGTCTCGGACAGTGAACCGCCGATTACGGTGGCATCCTGTGCGAATACGAATACGAGACGGCCGTCGATGGTACCGGAACCTACAGCGACACCGTCGCCGAGGAACACCTTCTTGTCCATACCGAAGTCATTGCAACGGTGTGTCAGGAACATATCGACCTCCTCGAATGAACCTTCGTCAAGCAGCATGTTTATACGCTCGCGGGCAGTGTAGCTGCCTTTTGCGTGATGCTTCTCGACTGCCTTTTCGCCGCCGCCGGCAAGAGCCTGGGCGCGCTTCTCCACGAGCTTCTGAAGCTTCTCCTGATTGTCTGCCATATTGTGTAAGCTATTAATCCGGATGTAACTTATTTAGGCTGCTGGCAAAGTTCGGTCAGAACGCCGCAGGTGCTCTTCGGGTGCAGGAAAGCGATCATCAGGTTCTCAGCGCCCTTGCGCGGAGCTGCATCGATGAGCTTCAGGCCAGCTGCCTCTGCCTCCTTCAGTGCCTCCTCAACGCTCTCAACGTTGAAAGCTACGTGATGGATACCGCCACGGCCGCCGTTCTTCTCGATGAACTTTGCGATGGTTGACTCCGGGCATGTCGGCTCGAGGAGTTCAATCTTGGTCTGACCAACCTTGAAGAAAGCAGTCTTGACTTTCTGGTCTGCAACTTCCTCAATGCTGTAGCACTTGCTGCCGGTCAATAACTCGAAGAAAGGCATTGTCTCCTCAAGAGAGGTTACTGCAATACCTAAATGCTCAATGTGTGAAGGTTTCATACTTCTTTTTGATTTTATAGGTTAAACAATTATAAATCAGTTAAAACGCACAGAAATGGCCTGGGAGGGAAGCACTTCTGCGAAATCCGGACACAAAGATAATAAAACATTCCCTTCCTTACACCTATTTTATATAACTAAATACGAGGAGTTTTCAACTGAAAAACGGCCGTTGTATTAGCTGACAGACGGCTTATTTGACATTTTTTTAGGTTTATTAAGGGTGTTGCAAACATTTTTCTAAATTTGCGGCTTATTATTTCCATACCGGACTATATAAAGACATAAATTTCGGATAGATATATGAATTTCCTTGAGCAGAAAATCATCAGCGAGGGTGTGCTGAAAGACGGCGACATCCTGAAAGTGAACGGATTTCTCAATCACCTGATTGACATCGATGTAACCAGGCGTATGGCCTGCGAGTTCCAGCACCGTTATGCTGGTCAGAAGATTACCAAGATACTGACCATCGAGGCCAGTGGCATAGCTATGGCCAGCATTACTGCAATGCAGCTCGACGTCCCTATGCTTTTCGCAAAGAAGACACAGAGTCTCAATGTGGACGGCGAGATATATTCGTCGGACGCCTATTCCTTCACCCACAAGACAAACAACCACATCTTCGTGTCGAGCAAGTATCTTGACCCGACAGACAAGGTCCTGATTGTAGATGATTTCCTGGCAAACGGACAGGCTCTGCTTGCACTGACCGACATTGTGAGACAGTCGGGCGCCGAGGTGGTAGGATGCGGCATCGCAATCGAAAAGGGCTATCAGGGCGGCGGCGATCTGGTGCGCGCAAAGGGCTATAGAGTTGAGTCAATTGCCATTATCGAAGAGATGAGCTCCAGGAACCATACCATAAAGTTCAAGGGCGACGATACGGTTTATACTATCAATAACTAAATAAGACAGACAAATGAACGCAACTGACAATCTTTATCAGCTTGACGGAAAGGTCAGTGTGGGCAAAGCCATTCCATTCGGCCTGCAGCACGTACTGGCAATGTTCGTATCAAATGTGACTCCTATCATTATCCTTGCGGGTATTGTAGTTCCCGATGCCGCCCTTACGGCCCGCCTCGTGCAGAACGCAATGATCATCGCCGGTATAGGTACTATCGTACAGCTCTATCCCCTGTGGAAGATCGGATCGCGTCTGCCTATCGTTATGGGCATCAGCTTCACATTCCTCTCACTTGCTATCGTCATTGCCACTTCGCAGGGAATGGGCACTCTGATGGGAGCAGTAATCGTAGGCGGTCTCGTTGAGGGACTCCTCGGACTCTTTGCAAAATACTGGATGAAGATAATCACCCCTATCATTGCAGCTACAGTTGTGACCGGCATCGGATTCTCACTGCTTCCTATCGGAGCCAACTCGTTCGCAGGCGGTCAGGGTGCTGCCGATTTCGGTTCGGCTCAGAACTGGATTGTAGGTACTGTGACTCTGCTTTCCTGCCTTGGATTCCAGGTCTTCGCCAAGGGTTATCTGAAGTCTCTGTCAGTCCTCTGCGGACTCGTAATCGGTTATGCTCTTGCAGCCTGTATGGGTATGGTCAACCTGTCATTCGAGGGTATCGGTGTGGTAGCTCTTCCGAAACTCCTGCCGTTCAAGCCGGAATTCCATCTGGGCGCCATTCTGTCAATCATCTGTATCTTCCTGGTATCGGCCACTGAAACTATCGGCGACACCACAGCTCTCTGCTCTTCGGCTTTGAACCGTGATGTCAAGCCTAACGAACTGTCAGGTTCAATCGCCTGCGACGGCTTTGTCAGCACAATCGCCGGTGTATTCGGCTGTACTCCTATTACTTCGTTCAGCCAGAACGTAGGTCTTGCCACTATGACTCACGTGGTCAACCGATTTGCCATCGGCTGCGGCGCCGCCATTATGATTATTGCAGGTCTCTTCCCGGCATTCGGTGTCATTCTGACCAGCATTCCGCAGTGCGTCCTCGGCGGTTGCACCATCATGATGTTCGGTTTCATTATGTTTGCAGGCTTCAATATGATTTCAAAGTGCAGCTTCAGCAAGCGCAATATGAAGATCGTCTCTCTGTCACTGAGTGTCGGCCTCGGTTTCACTCAGGTGCCGGCCATCTTCAACATCTTCCCGGAAATGATCAAGACTGTCTTCGCAGAGAACTGCGTTGCCGTAATCTTCATCCTGGCACTTTTACTCGACCTTGTCCTGCCGAAGGATAAGGAGGAGATGTCCGAGTAATCAGACATTCTGAATATAAATGACGATGGCGGGTGATACGGTTCATCCGCCATCTTTTTTATTCAGCCGGAATATGTTAGAATTCAGCCAGGATGCGGAAATTCAGCTGACGGCCGGTCAGATAATTCGGAACGGCAAACTGAGTGCCGCTGATGTCGGTTATCCAGTAGTATGAATTGACATTGTTGATGCCGAACAGATTGAAGCAGTCGACTCCAAGCCAGATGTTTCTGAAAGGTTTGGCGATGCCGTAATTGCGCTCGTGATTTTCGTTCTTGAGCAGGCGGTAGGACATACCGATATCGACGCGGCGGTAGGCCGAGGCCTTGAACGTGACTTCCTCGCGCCCGCTGTGGGACGGGCCGAAGGGAAGACCGTCGGCAAGCACTCCGCGCAGAGTCATACGCCATCTGTCGGAACGGGGGAAGAAATCGGTGAAGTATAGCGACAGATTGTAGCGCTGGTCGGTCGGACGCGGAATCCATTTCCCGCCTATGCACTCCTCTGTCTTCATTACCGAGAAAGTCAGCCACGAGTCTGCCCCCGGTATGAATTCTCCGAACAGTTTGGTGTCTATGCCGAATGCGTATCCGTCGGCGCAGTTGCATCCGTAATAGACTATCCTCACATTGTCAACGTTGTATGGAATCAGATCCTTGAAATTCTTGTAATAGGCTTCGACCGTGAACTTGAACGGCCTGTCGAACGCCTTGAAGTGTATGTCGCTGCCGGCAATTATCTGAATGGATTTCTGCGACCTGATGTTGCGGTTAAGCGTCACCTTGCCGATGCCGTTGCGGTTGACCGTGTCCTTCAGCTCCTTGTAGAACGGTGCCTGGTAGTA
>JAZUJU010000098.1:0-5869 GCA_045642985.1 Bacteroidaceae bacterium
GTCGAGATGTTCGTAGGAGTCGGAGCATCACGTGTACGTGACCTGTTCAGGCAGGCAAAGGAGAAGTCTCCATGCATCATTTTTATCGATGAAATCGATGCAGTCGGCCGTGCAAGAGGTAAAAACCCGGCAATGGGTGGAAACGATGAGAGAGAGAATACGCTGAATCAGCTTCTCACTGAAATGGACGGTTTCGGAACCAACAGCGGTGTCATTATTCTGGCAGCGACCAACCGTGTGGACATACTTGACAAGGCTCTTCTGCGTGCAGGACGTTTTGACCGTCAGATTTATCTTGACCTACCCGACCTGAACGAACGCAAGGAAGTATTCGGAGTTCATCTGCGCGGTATAAAGATGAGCAAGGATGTTGATGTAGACCTGCTTGCACGCCAGACGCCGGGCTTTTCCGGTGCGGACATAGCCAATGTATGCAACGAAGCTGCGCTCATTGCCGCCCGTCATGACAAGAAGATGGTTGAAAAGGAGGACTTCCTTGCAGCCGTAGACCGGATTGTTGGCGGACTGGAAAAGAAGACTAAAGTACTGACCGCTCAGGAAAAGGAGACCATCGCGCTTCACGAGGCCGGTCATGCCACCCTGTCATGGTTCCTGGAGTTTGCGAATCCTCTCATCAAAGTGACCATCGTCCCGAGAGGTCGTGCGCTTGGAGCTGCATGGTATCTGCCCGAAGAACGTCAGATTACGACAAAAGAGCAGATGCTTGACGAAATGTGCGCAACGCTCGGAGGTCGAGCTGCTGAAGAACTGTTCACCGGGCATATCTCGACTGGAGCGATGAACGATCTGGAGCGCGTTACAAAACAGGCATACGGCATGATAGCCTATGCCGGAATGAGCGATAAGCTGGCGAACCTCTGCTACTACAGCAGCACCGACGAATACGCATTCCAGAAGCCATACAGCGACAAAACCGCGGAACTTATAGATTCCGAAGTCAAGTCCTTGATTGACAGTCAGTACAAACGAGGCAAACAATTACTGCTCGAACACGCTGAAGGACACCACGAACTGGCCCGCCTGCTGATTGAGCGCGAGGTAATATTTGCCGAGGATGTAGAAAGGATTTTCGGGAAACGGCCGTGGGCATCACGTAGCGAAGAAATACTCTCTGACGATTCACAGCCCAATTCAGCCACCAATAACACAAGCACAACACTATGAACCTACTGGTCAGAAGTCTAACCGGAATTGCAGTCGTTGCAGTAACCGTCATCTGCCTGTTGGGAGGTTTCCTGTATTCCGCCATTCTGGCAGCGCTGCTGGCAGCCTTCTGCACTGCGGAATTCGTCAGAATTGTCAACGAAGGCAAAGAGATGCACATATTACGCACCACAGTAATATTGGAAGTTCTGTGGGTCTGCCTGTCCGTCTGGCTGTTCATCAGTCCGGGCGTGGCTGGATTCAACAGGAACTTTGCTGCTGCCGTAAGCCTTTTTGGCATTATCGCCATAATGATTGATGAACTGTTCAGACAGAATGAATCTCCAATTCTGAACCTGGGAGTCAGTCTGATGCCAATCATCTACATAGCGCTGCCATTTGCACTACTCCCAGCTCTGGGAGTCTGGTGCGGGTACGCTACCGGCAGCAGCTACAACGGATGGCTGCCACTCTCCATCTTCATTTTTATCTGGTGTAACGACGTCGGGGCATACTGTGTCGGATGCACCGTAGGCCGTCATCGCCTGTTCCCGCGGATTTCACCGCACAAATCGTGGGAAGGTTCAGTCGGAGGTGCAGTATTTACTGTCCTGGCCGCGATTCTGCTACCCAGACTGTTTCCTCTGCAGTTCGGATTCTTCAAAGCATGGATCTGGATACTGATAGCAGTATTCACCGTTGTTTTCGGCACATTCGGAGACCTTGTTGAATCAATGATAAAACGGGAGGTCGGCATTAAGGATTCCGGCAGGATACTGCCAGGTCACGGAGGATTCCTTGACAGATTCGACAGCACATTATTGACTGTTCCTGCTGTCAGTCTGCTGTTGCTCTTCCTTAACCTTATCTAAAAGCTTCACTATTTTCGAGGCTGCCTTGTCAGAAGCGCCCGAAGGTCCAAGTATGCGGATCAGTTCATCGTATCCGTCCAACTGCATACGTCTCTCTTCGGAATCTTCAAGCAATGGCAGAAGATGTCTGCGTATGTTATCAGGATTCATATCTCCAGCCAGGAGTTCAGGAACCAGACCTCTGCCGCATATAAGATTGACCAGCGAGACATACTCGATTTTCAGAACGAATTTTTTGAACAGGACGCCCACGAAATGCACCGGAAGGAAATAACAGACCACCTGAGGGACTCGCAATAAAGCCGTTTCCAGTGTCGCGGTCCCAGATGTAACAAGTGCAGCCTTGGCCCCATCAAGGACCTGATATGTACATCCTCTGACAATTTGCACATCGTATCCACCGATGAATTGCGAATAGAACTCATCGTCGATGCCAGGTGCAGCGGCAAGTACCAGTTCATAACTGTCAAGTCCCTTGACCGCCTTAAGCATTTTAGGCAGGTTTCTGGAAATTTCCTGACGGCGACTGCCGGCCAACAGTGCTATGCAAGGGCGCGCGGCAGGAGCCGTTTCCAGAGGCCGTTCCCTGCGGTACTGCTCAATCGCATCAGCTGTTGGATTACCTACATAATTCACCCTGTATCCATTCTTTTCAAAATAATCCACTTCGAAGGGAAGTATTGAAAAGACCTCATTCACATCGCGTTTAATATTCTTGATGCGGTATCCCTTCCAAGCCCAAAGTTTCGGTGAAATGTAGTAATATACCGGAATTCCCAGCTTTTCACGTACACGTTTGGCTATAGACAGGTTAAAGCCCGGATAATCAATCAGGATGACGGCATCAGGTCTCCATTCGCATATGTCGGCAAAACACATTTTTCCGTTTCTGACAATTGTCCCAAGATGCGTCAGGACCGGCCAGAATCCCATATATGCCAGCCCGTTGTAATGTTTGACACGGACTCCGCCGGCGGCCGACATCATATCCCCTCCAAAAAACCGGAACTGAGCGTCAGAATCGTATTTTTTTAACGAAAGCATCAGATTCGAACCGTGCATATCGCCCGATGCCTCGCCTGCAATCAGGTAGTACCTCATTCTCTTTGCCTATTAAATATGTGACAAAAATAGGGAAAATCCTGAGTAGTTTGTTATCTTTGCGTTTTGTAATGTGGACAAACTAATGGGGAAAATAATAGCACTCGCAAATCAGAAAGGAGGAGTCGGCAAGACTACGACCACCATCAATCTGGCCGCATCTCTGGCAACGCTTGAAAAAAGCGTGCTTGTAGTCGACTCCGACCCGCAGGCTAATGCGTCATCAGGGCTTGGAATTGACATCCGTCAGGTCAGCAATTCGATATACGAATGTCTGATAGGCGGATGTGGAGCAACCGACGCAATGGCAGATACGGAACTGGACAGGCTCAAGGTCATTCCTTCGCACATAGATCTGGTAGGAGCGGAGCTGGAGCTGATGAATGTGGAGAACCGCGAGACCGTGCTGAAGCGTCTGCTTGCAGCCGTGCGGGACAGTTTTGACTATATTCTGATTGACTGCTCTCCGTCGCTTGGGTTGCTGACCGTCAACGCTCTAACAGCTGCGGATTCAGTGATTATACCGGTACAGTGCGAGTATTTCGCTCTCGAAGGCATCAGCAAACTGCTGAATACCATCCGGATAATCAAGACAAAGCTTAACACGAAACTTGAAATCGAAGGATTTCTGCTCACTATGTACGACTCGCGTCTGCGACTGAGCAACCAGATATGCGAAGAGGTGCGCAAACATTTCGGAGAGTTGGTGTTCAAAACAATTATTGCCAGAAACGTGCGATTGAGCGAGGCACAAAGTTACGGTCAGCCCGTCATATTGTACGACGCATCTTCGAAAGGCTCATTAAATTACCTTGAACTAGCAACCGAAATCATCACGAAAAATACCGGAAACGAAAATGGCATCAAATAAGAAATCAGCATTGGGTAGAGGACTTGACGCCCTTATCTCAACAGAACTTGTCAGAACAGACGGCTCGGCGTCAATACGTGAGATCCCACTCGGACAAATCAAGGCGAATCCTGGTCAGCCACGCCGCGAATTCGATGAGGAAAAGCTTCGTGAGTTGGCCGATTCCATCAGAAATATCGGCATCATACAACCCGTTACTCTCCGTAGAACAGACAATGACAGCTACCAGATAATCGCCGGAGAACGCCGATTCCGCGCCGCTTGTATGGCTGGTCTCAGTACGATTCCGGCTTATATCCGCGAAGCCACAAACGACGAAGTGATGCAGATGGCTCTCGTTGAGAACATACAGCGCGAAGACCTTAATGCAATAGACATAGCAGTCTCACTGAACAGTCTGCTTGAAGCCTGCAATCTTACGCAGGAACAGTTAAGTGACCGTGTCGGCAAGAACAGAGCCACCATTTCAAACTACATACGTCTGCTCAGACTTCCGGCAGAAATACAGTTAGCACTGAAGGACAAGACCATCGATATGGGACACGCCCGGGCCCTGCTGGCTGTGGAAGATCCGGTTCTGCAGCTGGACCTGTTCCATCAGATGGTTGCCAAGGGCTGGTCAGTCAGAGCTATAGAAGACAAGGTACGGCAACTGGCCGAGCCTCGAAAGCCCCGGGAGAGAAAGGCGATGTCCGATATGGGGCCTCTTACCGAAAGCCTTTCTGAGTTCTTCGGCACAAAAATAAAGCTGAAATGTTCGGCAAAGGGACGGGGAAACATCAGCATACCTTTCAAAAACCAGTCTGAACTAATCCGCATCCTACAGAAACTGGACTTACAGAAATAAATAGTGAACAGATTGAGACTACTGATATTACCTTGTTTGTTCCTGGTGGCGGCAGCTGTCGGCAACAAGGCGTATGCTGCATCGTCAGAAGTCCCTGATTCAATAATATCCCACGGTAATCCTGGAGAAAAAGCCGACTATATACCCAGCGACAGCCTTACCGAAGATAATCAGTCGCTGAAGTTACGTCCTGCCGATTTTGAACTTACTCCGGAACTGATCAGAACAGCGCAGATGCAATCCATCATCGATTCGCTGTCAGCAGGTCTGCGCGAGCCGGAAGAATACAGCCCGGTTACCCGGATTCAGTTGAAAGGATTACCGATGAAACAGCGTGACAGTCTCATTATGGCCAGTATTGACCGGAAACATTTCACGACATGGACTCCTGTTCCAAGGAAAGCCGTCATATTGTCCATGCTGATTCCCGGAGGAGGACAGATATACAACCGCAAATACTGGAAACTACCTATTTTCTATGGAGGATATCTGGGATGCATCTATGCCCTGACGTGGAACAATCAAGCATATCAGGACTATATGCAGGCATATCTTGACATTATGGACGACGATCCCGAGACAAAGAGTTATCTGGACTTCCTTCCTGCCTCGTACGATGTTGAGGCGAACAAGTCCTGGCTGGCCGACGTGCTGAAAAATCGCAAGGATATGTACCGACGGTACCGTGACATCAGCATCTTCTGTTTTGCGGGTGTCTATCTGCTGTCAATCATCGACGCCTATGTTGACGCCGAACTGTCTCATTTCGATGTTTCAAGAGACTTGAGCCTCGATGTGAACCCCGGTATGCTTGATTCCAAGGCAACAGGTCTGGGCGTTAATTTATCACTCACATTTTAGGAACAATGACCGTAAATCTTGCCATAACGATATTGCTCTCGGCTATCCTTTCACAGTCTGCCGCCGCCATAGATATGCGTGCTGAATCACATCAGGATGTTCTGACAGCACCCGCCGATTCAACAGAACTGTCAGAAACGGTCCTACCCGAAC
>JAZUJU010000099.1:0-15912 GCA_045642985.1 Bacteroidaceae bacterium
GAAAAACAATTATTTAGCTATATGAGCCAAAACATTTCAAATTTGAGGAATATCGGTATTGCCGCCCATATTGATGCAGGCAAGACGACAGTGTCAGAAAGAATTCTGTTTTTTACCGGTGTGAACCGTAAGGTGGGGGAAACTCACGACGGTTCAGCTACAATGGATTTTATGAAACAGGAACAGGAGCGTGGCATCACCATTGCATCGGCTGCAATAACCACTCACTGGAACGACTGTCAGATAAACCTTATTGACACTCCGGGTCATGTTGACTTTACGGTCGAGGTGGAACGTTCTCTGCGTGTCATAGACGGAATGGTGGCTGTGTTCTGTGCCGTCGGCGGCGTCGAACCGCAGAGTGAGACTGTATGGAACCAGGCTGACAAGTACCGTGTGCCGCGTATCGCCTTTGTGAACAAGATGGACCGTATGGGCGCCGATTTCACTGAGGTCGTATCGCAGATGGGACGCTATCTCGGTGCCAATGCAGTACCTATTCAGATGCCGATTGGAGCGGAAGGCTCTTTTGAAGGAATGGTCGATCTGGTCAGGATGCAGGCTATCACTTTCAAAGATAAGGAGCGTATTGTAGGACCAATACCTGAAAATCTGATGGAGCAGGCCGAGGCCGCGCGCCGTAACCTGATAGAGAAGGTGGCTGACTGCGATGACGAGGTGGCTGAACTCTATCTTGAGGATGCCGAGGTTCCGGTAGAACTGCTTATGTCTGCTATCCGCAAGTCCACCATCAAACTGATGATGGTTCCGGTTCTATGCGGTGCCGCCTACAAGAACAAGGGCATTCAGCTGTTGCTTGATGCCATCGTCGACTATCTGCCGTCACCTAATGACCTCGGCGCAATCGTTGCCCACCAGGTTGACGACGAATCGAAGACCTGCACCCGCAATCCTTCGGAGAACGAGCCTCTGTCGGCTCTCGCATTCAAGCTTATCAACGACCCGTTTGTCGGCCAGCAGACCTTTATCCGCGTGTTCAGCGGCAAGCTTGTGAACGGCATGACGGTATACAACACGAACAAGGGTAAGGAGGAACGCATCGGACGTATCTTCAGGATCAAGGCCAAGGAGCGCGAGGAGATTAACGAGGCCGGACCGGGCGAAATCGTGGCTCTGGTCGGAATGAAGGTGACCCGCACCGGCGACACTCTGTGCGATTCCAGGAATCCGCTTCTGCTTGAGTCTATTCATATTCCGCCTGCCGTCATCGAGGTTAAGGTCAATCTGGATGACAGCAAGAACCGCAGCAAGCTGAGCGAGGCTCTGGCCAAGCTGTGTAACGAGGATCCGTCGTTCCGCGCACATTTCGACGAGGAGACCGAAGAGACTATCATTGCCGGTATGGGTGAGCTTCATCTGGAGATAATCGTGGACAGACTCAAGGAGGAGTTCAAGATTCCAGTAACTACCGGCGCCCCCTCGGTTTCGTTTCGCGAGACTGTCACCGCTCCTTTCGAGTGCGACTACAAGTATGTCAAGCAGACTGGCGGTCACGGACAGTATGCCCATACGGTGATACGTTTCGAGCCGAATCCGGGCAAGGGCTTTGAGTTCGAGGATGTGACCAAGGGCGGAGTCATTCCCAAGGAGTATATCCCGTCGGTCCAGAAGGGACTTCAGGCTGCGATGCTCAAGGGCCCGCTTGCAGGCTATCCTGTTGTTGACGTACGCTGCGTCCTGGTGGACGGCAGCTCGCATCCGGTCGATTCGAGCGATATGGCATTCCAGACCTGCGCCCAGCTCTGCCTGAAGCAGGCTTTCGCAAAGGCCGGTCCTCTGCTTATGGAGCCTACGATGAAGGTCGAAATCAACACTCCTGATGACTACATCGGTGCAGTTACAGGCGATGTGAACAAGCGCCGCGGACGTATCGAGGCGATGCGCCGTTTCCGCAAGGGTTCGCAGAAACTTGACTGCTTCGTGCCTCTGATGGAGATGTTCGGCTATGCGACAGCTCTGCGTAACATCACTTCGGGCCGAGCGAACTATTCGATGGAGTTCCATCAGTACACCCCGACACCCAAGGCCATTCAGGATGAGGTCGTAAAGGAAAGGAACGAGCACAGGAACTGATGCCTTTTGGTATACTGTATCAGTTAATTGTATATATTTGCTGCAGTAAAAAATCGTCGCTATGTGGTCTCTTGTAATTAGTGTTGTCGTCCTGATTTTAGGGTATCTGACTTACGGAAAATTCATAGACAGAAGTTTCGGCCCCGATTCAAGCCGATACACGCCTGCAATTTCCAAACAGGATGGAGTCGATTTCGTTCCGATGCCATCGTGGAAGGTGTTCATGATCCAGTTCCTGAACATTGCCGGCACAGGTCCCATCTTCGGTGCCATTATGGGCGCAAAGTTCGGTCCCAGCAGTTATCTGTGGATTGTGTTCGGATGCATATTTGCAGGAGCGGTTCACGACTATATGACAGGAATGCTCTCTATCAGGAGCGGCGGACTTTCTGTCCCGAACATCGTCGGTCACATTCTCGGCAAGAACGCCAAACGCCTGCTGCTGGTCTTTTCCGTGGCGCTGCTGCTTCTGGTCGGCGTGGTGTTCGTATACAGCCCCGCGCTTATTCTGGGTGACATAGCAGGTGACGGATCCCGCAATTCAATCATGATCTGGGTATGTGTGGTATTTGCGTACTACATTTTTGCTACCCTGATGCCAGTGGACAAGATCATCGGGCGTATCTATCCGCTTTTCGCCTTCGCCCTTCTGTTCATGGCATTCGGACTGCTGATATGTTTGCTTTTCAAATGGCCGACAATTCCTGAGTTATGGGACGGCTTGTACAACAGAGGCCCGTCGATAGGTATGAACGGTCAGAAGATATTCCCGTGCCTCTTCATTACCATTGCCTGCGGAGCAATCAGCGGATTCCACTCTACACAGACTCCGATTATGGCCAGATGCATGAAGGACGAGAAACTGGGCCGCCCTATTTTTTACGGGGCTATGATTACCGAGGGGCTTGTGGCTCTGATCTGGGCCGCAGTCGCATCGTACTTCTTCTTTGGCGGCGGTGCCGCTGAGGTTGGCAGCGAGCTGAGCGCATCTGCTCCCGAGGTGGTGACCGATGTATCAAGAAGCTGGCTGGGTATCGCAGGAGGTGTGCTTGCCATCCTGGGTGTTGTCGCAGCTCCTATCACGAGCGGAGATACTGCATTCCGTAGTGCCCGCCTGATTATTGCAGATGCATTGCACGCTGACCAGAAAAATAGAACGGCACGTCTGGCAATCGCCATCCCGCTGTTCGTGGTGGCCTGCGTGATGCTGTGGTTCAATGTCAATGACGAAAATGGTTTCAATAATATCTGGAGATATTTCGGATGGGCCAACCAGTCTCTTGCAACGATTATTCTGTGGACTGTTGCCGTCTATCTGCGCCACAAGAGACCCCGTCTGTTCTATTTGACGGCTCTGATTCCGGCCTGCCTGATGACTGTTGTAGTTGTCAGCTACATCTGTATGGAAAAGATCGGATTCAACATTCCTTACGGTATCAGTACTATAATAGGTGCTGTTGTTGCTGTGTCGCTGGTGGTAGTTTTCTACTGCACCCCGCACCGCAAGTTCGATATCGAGATTTAATCTTTTTCGAGATATTCAAGAAACATGCGCAGTGCTGCAGATGCGGCTCTGCGCGTGTTTTCGTTTCGCCCCGTGTCTTCGGTCAGGCAAAGAGCGCGTATGTCTGTGGCTGTTCCGCAGGCAATCCATATCGTTCCGGACGGGATATCTCCATTGCCTCCCTCGGCATATCCGGTTGATGCTATGGCATAGTCGGTGCCGAACAGTCTGCATGCTCCGCTGACCATCTGCACGGCTACCTGGCGGCTTACGACATCGTATCTGTCTATGTCGTCGGCACTGACACCAAGAAATCTGGTCTTGATTTCGTTCTGATAGGCTACGATACCGCCCTGAAAGTATGACGAAGACCCGCTGACCGATGTCAGCAGAGCCGCTATCTGTCCGCTTGTGCAACTTTCGGCAGTTGAAACTGTCCTGCCGCTTGAAATCAGAATGTCGTGTATCCTGAAGGCAATGTCATCCGAACCCATTTTATTCACTTTTTTGCAAAGATATCTACAATTATTTCCGTAAGTTTGTGCAAACGTAAAGAATAACTGAATATGGGTCGTTTTTTCTCAAGAATCGGACTTGACACTCTTCTGGTATGTGCTGCCGCTGTTGCAGGCACCGGCCAGAATGTGTCTGCCGCGAATGATAAGGCCTCTGCGGGGACCGAGTATGAATTTCACGGAGCAGGCAATCCGTACCTTCCTCTATGGGAGCATGTACCTGACGGCGAGCCGCGGGTGTTCGAAGATCCGGACAATCCCGGTAAGTATCGCGCTTACATAATTGGTTCGCACGATGTGCGCTACGGCAGTTACTGCGGTCCTGATATCCGTATGTGGTCCGCTCCTGTCGAGGACCTGGGCAACTGGCGCGATGAAGGCCCGATTTTCACATATAATATTCAGAATCAGTGGGATGTAATGTATGCTCCCGATCTGGACGAGGTAAATTACAAGGATGGCACCCGCAAGTATATACTGTATCCGCACAGCCGTGGCGCAAACCGCGAGCCGCTTGTCGCAGCCGGTGACCGTCCGGACGGCCCGTTCCACGCAATCAATGCCTCGGCCGACGGTACCCGTACGGTAGAGGGCAGCTGTCTTGGATTCGACCCGTCCATTTTTGTGGAAAAGGTGACGGACAGCAGCGATCCCGATTACGCTACCGGTTTCCGCGCATACGGATACTGGGGCTTCCAGCATTCGACAGCCGCCGAACTTGATCCGAACACTATGTACTCCGTCCGCCCGGGAAAGGAGCGCATTGAGTATTTCCTGCCGGCAAGTGCCAGCTACGGTCGCGTCCGCGATCCGCAGGGTACGGTCTATCCGGCTCTTGCCGAAGGACAGAATCCCGGCGAGTTCAATTTCTTCGAGGCTTCGTCTATCCGTCAGGTCGGTAACAAGTATGTGATGATATTCTCGGGCTATTCTGGTCCGGACTACGGACTCGGCAGCACCAACTCGGCACTCAGATACTGCTATGCCGATTCTCCGCTTGGCCCGTGGCGCAGCGGCGGCGTTGCAGTTGATTCGCGCGGCGTGGTCCTGAACCAGGACGGAAGCGCTCTGGCAACCTCTAATTCGGCTCATAACACCCACGGCAGCATTCAGCAGATTAACGGCCAGTGGTACATATTCTATCATCGTCCCCCGCGCGGTTTCGGCTATGCCCGCCAGGCAATGGTGGCCCCGGTCTCGATTGAATGGGATGAGAAACCCGTGGCAGAGGGCGGAAAGGTTGTCATCCGCGGATATGACCCGTTTGCAGCAGATGGGAAATGGACAGCAAAGGCATCGAACGGTGACGAATATACCGGTGCTGAGGTGACATCCGAAGGCTTCTATATGTTTGGTCTGCCGCCGTATCAGTATTATTCTGCCGGTTATGCATGCTATATGTCAGACCCGAACATGATGCAGGACACTTGGGACAACTGGGATAACAGTATGGATCTGACGGGCGCGAAGAACGGTTGCATCATAGGTTTCAAGTATTTCGGATTCGAAGGTCTGAAAAAGGCTTCGAAGGGCATACGTCCATTCGAAGGTGCAAAGAAGGGAAACAGGACACAGCTGAATCTGTGGATTACCCCGCGCACTGACAAGGCGTTCCGTATTGTCGTTATGATGGACGGCCCGTGGGACAATTCTGTCTGGAACGGCCGCAAGTTGGGCGAAATCGAGGTGAATGCCGGTTCTGCGAATGTCTGCACCAAGTATATGCTGGATGTGGCCCAGTATGTCGAAGGCATCAAGGGCAAGCACGCCATCTATCTGGTGGCAGAAGGTCCGGACGGCGAACTGTTTGATATGCAGGGTATAGGCTTCAGCTCCAGGAAAGTCTCTATTGAGCGCCCGACAGTACCGAAGGTCGAAATCAGCGTGAACGGCGAAAATGTGGAGATACCGTCTGTTCCCGTACGTTCAACCAATGAGAACGGATTCCTGAATGTCGAGAACTATGTCATTAATCAGAACATTGACCGTTCGTCGCAGGTTGTCGCCGCCAAGTGCGACAATCCCGAGGTCGTTATTGATGTTGAATACGGTGACAACAATACCGCCAAGGTGATCTGCTCATACAAGGGCCAACGCAAGATTTACAACTTCGATCCGAAACTGGTGGTTGTTGAGCGTCCGCGCGGTATGTTCCGCCGCTGAGACCTCAGTTTGTGCGTCTTAACATAAAAAATGCTAAACTGTTGAAATCTTGTGCCGAACGGCACTATATCAAGTGGAATTGATGCGTAATTTTGCACATCAAAACTTAAAACAAACAGACAATGGCAACAGGTAATGTCCGTCCGGCCGATATGGAGCGTATTACAACTCCTGCTCTGGCTGAGAAATTTATTGCAGAACAGGTGGCTGAACTCCGCGAACAGATCGGTGACAAAAAGGTCCTCCTGGCTCTTTCCGGCGGTGTTGATTCATCAGTTGTGGCAGCTCTGCTTATCAAGGCAGTAGGCAAACAGCTGGTAAGCGTTCACGTGAATCACGGTCTTCTGCGCAAGGGCGAGGCTGAGCAGGTAATCGAAGTGTTCCGCAATCAGCTCAATGCCAATCTTATCTATGTGGATGCTACTGACCGTTTCCTTGACAAGCTGGCAGGTGTGTCAGATCCGGAGCAGAAGCGCAAGATTATCGGTGGAGAGTTTATCAATGTCTTTGCTGAGGAGGCAGGCAAACTGAACGGAATCAGTTTCCTCGCTCAGGGTACTATCTATCCCGATATTCTGGAATCGGACGGTGTCAAGTCACACCATAATGTAGGCGGTCTGCCGGAAGGACTGCAGTTCGAACTGGTAGAGCCTATCAAGCTGCTGTTCAAGGACGAGGTCCGCGTCGTGGGCAAGGCTCTAGGTCTGCCTGATGCAATGGTGTTCCGCCAGCCGTTCCCGGGACCGGGTCTCGGCGTACGTTGTCTGGGTGCTATCACCCGCGACCGTCTTGAGGCGCTCCGCGAGTCGGATGCCATTCTTCGTGAGGAATTTGCAAAGAACGGCCTTGAGGGACAGATATGGCAGTACTTTACTGTAGTTCCCGATTTCAAGTCAACAGGTGTTAAGGACGGCAAGCGCAGTTGGGACTGGCCGGTAATCATCCGCGCCGTGAACACCCGCGATGCTATGACTGCAACAGTTGCAAATGTTCCATTCGACCTGCTTCAGCACATCACTTCGCGTATTGTCAGTGAGGTCAACGGCGTGAACAGAGTCCTGTATGACCTGACTCCGAAACCAACCGGCACAATCGAGTGGGAGTGATTGCTCCTCTGAAAAATGATATTCGCCCCGAAATGTCCGATGGCATTCCGGGGCGAATTTTTATGCTTGTTCAGAACTGATTAAAGACTGGTGTATGCCGGCGAGAAAGTGTCACCCTGATTTATGTCACCGGTAGCAAGACCTTTCTTGAGCCAACGGGAACGCTGGGCTGAGGTCCCGTGGTTGAATGAGTCGGGGATTGTGCGTCCGTAGGCTTTCTTCTGCAGATAGTCGTCGCCGATTTTGGAAGCGACGGCCATGCCTTCGTCGATATCGCCCTCTTCGAGTGAGCGGAACATACGGTTGTCATTGTTTGCCCAGACACCCGCATAGAAATCGGCCTGAAGCTCCAGACGTACGCTTATCTGGTTGCTCTCGCGTTCGCTGACGCGTGACATCTGCTGATGAGCCTGCTGTAATGTGCCGAGAAGGTACTGCACGTGGTGTCCGACTTCGTGCGCTATGACGTATGCGTAGGCGAAATCGCCGTCAGCTCCGATTTCCTGCTTCATCGAAGTAAAGAACGACAGGTCTATGTAGACGGTCTGGTCGGCGCTGTTGTAGAAGGGACCCATCTCTGATGATGCCATTCCGCTGCCTGTTTGGACTGTACCGTTGTAGAGAACCATCTTTGGCGGGTCGTAAGTCCTTCCGTATTGACGGAAAATGGCGCTCCAGACATCTTCGGTGCCGGCAAGAATCTGTTTTGAGAAATGTGCAAGTTCTTCTTCTTCGGCGGTAGGGGTGTAGTCGGAGGCTATCTGCACTCCACCCATCTGTCCCGCCATGTTTATTACATCGGCCGGATCGCCTCCCATCAGAAGCGTTATCAGACCTACTATGATGATACCACCGATACCCAGCCCTCCGGCCATCTTGCCTTTTGACATACCTCTGCGGTCATCCACATTAGTGCTCTCTCTACGTCCGTCAAGTCTCATATAGCTTGGTTTTTATTGTCTGCTACAAAGTTAATGCCTTTGTTGATAAAATATGTACTTAAAGTGGACGATGCTGTGCATTAATCACTAACTTCGTGGAAATGAATACAACTTTACATTTATATTAACCATTATTCATTATTTATTATGGCATCATTGAGCGACATCATCCTTCAGCAGGTAAAGGGCGCTGCAGGAAACATTGAGATTCCGGAGAATATCAAGAGTCAGGTATTCAGCGGCATTTCCGATTCAATCATCGGCAGTCTTACACAGACAGCGGCCAAGGCCGGCGGCATTGACCAGATCAAGCAGCTGCTTACCGGCAAGGCGAATGCTGCGGCAAGTCCTGTAACCGCTCTGGCTGGTACTCTCTTTAAGAACAATGTGGCTTCTAAGTTGGGACTGGGCGCTCCGGCTACAAATTCACTGACCGCTCTGCTTCCGGGAGTGATAGGCAAACTTTCCAATTTCATCAAGGACCAGGACGGTGACGGTGATGTCGATCTGCAGGATATTCTCATTGCACTCAAGGGCGGAAATTCCGGAAAGGCAGCATCTGTTCTCGGTATTGCCGGCAGTCTGCTCGGCGGTTTTCTGAAGAAGTAATTCAGACAATCCGAAAGAATGCTTTTCGACAGACAAGTTTATATTGAACGCAGAAAGCGTCTTGCAGAAAGCGTAGGCGAGGGGCTTATTGTTATGATAGGTAACAACAATGCCCCTTGCAACTACCCAGCCAACGGATACAAGTTCCGTCAGGACAGTTCGTTCCTGTATTTTTTCGGTCAGGAGAGGGAGGAACTGGCCGGTGTGATAGACATCGATGCCGGTGAGGAATATCTGATTGGCGATGACATAGACATTGAGGACATAATCTGGACCGGATTCGTTCCGTCGGTCAGTGATATGGCCGCCGAGGCCGGCATAGCCGGGTCAATGCCTATGGCCGGACTCAAGCAGTTGGTTGATAAGGCATTGGGCCAGGGACGCACAATACACTATCTGCCACCATATCGCCACGATACGATGATACAGTTAGGTGACCTGCTTGGGATGCATCCGCTCTCCACACGCGCTGGTGCTTCGCTTAAACTCATCAAGGCTGTGGTTGATATGCGCTCCGTCAAGTCCGAGGCCGAAATTGCCGAGATTGAACGTGCTATGGCAATCGGCTACGAGATGCATACGGCGGCGATGAAGGCCTGCAGACCAGGCGTGACCGAAAAATACATCGGCGGTCTTATTGATGGGATTGCAGCAAGCTACGGCTGCAAGGTCTCATTCAACAGCATCGTTTCGATGCATGGCGAGATTTTCCACGGCGATCCGTCGCTGAGACCACTTGAAGCCGGACGTCTGATGCTTTGCGATGCCGGTGCCGAAACCGTGAACAACTATTGTTCGGACAACACGCGCGTCACCCCTGTCAGCGGACGCTTTACAGAAAAGCAGCGCGATGTGTATTCGATAGTCGAGGCATGTCACGACCTTACCATCGAGAAGGCCCGTCCGGGACTGAAGTGGATGGATATGCATCTGGATGTGTGCCGTCTGATGACAGACCGCCTCAAGGATCTTGGCCTGATGAAGGGCAATACCGAAGATGCCGTACGCGAGGGAGCGCACGCAATGTTCCTGCAGCACGGCCTCGGTCACATGATGGGTATGGATGTACACGATATGGAAGGCCTCGGACAGATATATGTCGGGTTTGATGATGAGGTCAGACCGTCCGAGCAGTTCGGCACGAACTGCCTGCGCTGTGGCCGTCGCATACAGCCCGGATGGGTAATGACGGATGAGCCTGGCATATACTTCATTCCTGCTCTCATTGACAAGTGGAAGTCCGATGGTAAATTCCGCGACTTCATCTGCTACGACAAGCTGGAGGAGTACCGCGACTTCGGTGGCATACGACTTGAGGATGACATCCTGATTACCGGGACAGGCTGCCGCGTGCTTGGCGAAAAAATCATCCCATATCATTCGCGTGATGTGGAGGATTTTATTGCCCGATAGTGGAAACCATCCGCCCGTGAAGGCTGTCTCAGGCAATAAGGTGTTCGATCAGAATCTTTATTCCGATTGAAATCAGCACGATACCCCCGGCAATGCCGGCACCTTTGTGAAAGCGCTCTCCCAAAAAGGAGCCTGTCTTGAGACCGACTATTGAAAGACAGAATGTGGTCAGGCCGATAATCGCAACGGCCTGCCATATTTTTATGTCCAGAAATGCGAACGAGACTCCGCAGGCAAGCGCGTCAATACTTGTCGCAACCGCCAGTACCAGCATAGTTTTGAAACTGAAGGACGCATCGACACTGTCATTGCCGCCCTTTACGGACTCGCGTATCATATTGGCTCCGATTGCGGCAAGCAGGACGAACGCTATCCAGTGGTCTATGCTGCTTACGGCTGCTGCGAACCTGTTGCAGACAAAGTAACCGATGAGCGGCATAAACGCCTGAAAACCGCCGAACCAGAGCCCGACGGCCAGACAGTGCTTCAACCTGGTTCTGCCGACAGAAAGGCCCTTGCCGACGGAGACGGCGAACGCATCCATCGAAAGACCTGCGCCAATAAAAAAAATCTCTATCCAGCCCATAATCAGAGCGTATAGATAAGGTAACCCATATACACAACTTCAATCAGCAGCAGTATGGAACCTTCGAGCCTGTCCAGCAGATTCTTTCTGTTGGTGAATGCGCATATCAGAAGGAATATGGCGCAGAGAGAGATTGCGGCATAGTCTGCGGCGGCAATTCCTCCCATGTCAAGCGGGTGAATGAGTGCCGAGCCGCCTAAAATGAGCAGAATATTCGATGTGTTCGAACCTATGATATTCCCCAATGCAAGCTGTCCCTTGCCTTTTGCGGCTGCAACTATGCTCGTGGCGAGTTCGGGCAGAGAAGTTCCGGCCGCAAGAATTGTGATGGCGATGAACTTGTCGCTCCATCCGAGGATGTGTGCTATGGACTCTGCATTGCCGACGAACATCTTTCCTCCGAAAACGAGCGCAGCAAGTCCGGCTACGATGTAGATGACCGCTCTTGCGGTTCCGAATGTGCTGCCTGATTCATCTTGCGCCTGATCAGTCTGGTCCTGTCTGAATGATGTCCACATATACCATGCAAACAGGAGCAGGAACAGAAGCCCTTCGATTCTGCCGATACCGTCGTGGGCGAATCCGAAAAGCGAGCGTCTGGTACCAAGGAACACAAGCAGCATTGTCACGGCAATGTTGACTGGAATATCGCGCCTGATGTTGGCACGGGTGATGATGATTGGTGATACGACTGCCGTAAGACCCAATATCAGCGCCGTATTGAAAATGTTGGAGCCGATGATGTTTCCGGCTGCTATATCGGAATTGCCTTCGATGGCGGAAATGAAACTGACGACCATTTCGGGCGCAGAGGTTCCAAGCGCAACTATCGTCAGACCGATTACGAATTCACTGATGCCCCATTTTCTTGCCAGTGCCGAGGCTCCGTCAACCAGTGCGTCAGCTCCGACCAGAACCAGCACAAGTCCCACAATAAGAAACAGAATCAGATTCAGCACAGTTCCTTTTTTTTTATTTGTCGTGCGAATTTATCTATTTCTGAGCAATATTTCCCGTTATGAGCAATAATTCCCGTTGTGATTGCGGATTTCAACATCTGGGACGGATAATTCACAGAACCTGATTGCCGGGGCATGAGGCCGGTCGTATTTTTGCAACGGCTTCGGGAGAACATCCGAGCGGGTCGGTTTGGCTACTCAAACGATATCATGAAAGGCATCAGCCTGAGATGGCATAGATGGGTGACTCCGGTATGCCATCGCTCAGAAATACATTCGCAACAGGTGCAAGTATTGGTAGATTAATACTTCTGGAGACTCCCGGTCTGTGAAGATAGGGAGCCTTATTTTATTGTGAATTCTTGTCGTCATCTTTCGGATTTGTTACGCATTATTTGCTAAATTTGCTTCTTGTTATGAAAAAGGACTTTTGCATTAAAACACGGCTGGCCTGCATCGCTGTGACGCTGGCCGCAGTATCTTTGCTGGGATGCCAGCAGTGGGAACCTGAAGAACTGCACACCAGAACGACGCTGTTCTATGCGGCTGCTGACAATGACCTGTCATCACCGATAATGAATAATATCCGCGATATGGCTGCTGGTATGGATGATGTGACTTCGGCCGGCAATAATATGCTGGCGTTCGTGGACAGGCCGAATGTCAATTCAGTACTGCTGTCAATCCATAACGGGAGAATCGACACGGTCAAGGTCTGGCCCGAAAATCTGCATTCCTCGTCACCTGAGGTTCTGTCAATGGTAATAAAGGAAACACGGGCGCTGTACCCGTCATCGGACAGGTTCAACCTGATAATCTCGTCGCACGGAACAGGGTGGGTGCCTGCATCAACCCTGCCGTTTATCGACCCTTATCAGTATTATCTTCCCGCCGGTGCTGTCGCCCAGAACAGTCTTGCACCGCTGCAGCATTTCAACACAAAGGCGACATGCGTGGAGGTCACGCCTGACAATAAGATGAAATGGATGGATCTTGACGGGCTGAAATCAGCTATTCCGGACGGAATGTTTGATTTCATAATGTTTGATGCCTGTCTTATGGGCAGTGCTGAAGTTGCATACGCCCTCAAGGACAAGGCTGACTGGATGATTGTGTCCGAAGTTGAGATTATGAAAACCGGTTTCCCGTATTCCAGAATAATGTCGGATATGTTCCAGGGCAATTATGGGGAAATATGCCGCAAGTACTATGAGTATTACGATTCTCGGAGCGGAAATTCCAGGACCGGCGGAATCGCTTTGGTCAATCTCGGCAAAATGGAAAATCTGGCGAAGGCATTTGCTTCGGTCGTTTCTTCCGCAACTGTCAGCGTTGACAAACTGGATATCTATCGCGGAGTGCAGCGCTGTGACCGTTATGAGCACCCGGTCATGTTCGACCTCTATTCCACCGTACAGTCGCTTAAACCGTCATCAATTGCAATGGCGGATTTTGAAGCGGCCATGCTTGACTGCATATCGGACTGCTATCACACCGATTATGTTGAGAATGAATTGAAGCTTGAAATTTACAGCGGTCTGAACTGCTATATTCCGTCACCATTGTACGAAGGCAAGATCAATCAGTTCTTTGCGGATACGGAATGGAACAAGGCTACCGGCTTCTATTCGCCAGACAAACGATAAACTGACCATAATATGAAATTCCAGTCATTGTTTCTTGCAGGGTTATGTACTCTGTTGCTGACAGTAGCAGGCTGCTCTAAAGAGAGCACTCTGCCCCGTGACCGCCATCTTACGGCGCTTGATGGAAATGAAAAGCGTATCAGCGGTATAATTGCCGGAATGACGCTCGAGGAAAAGGTTGCCATGCTTCACGGCAAGCATATGTTCACATCGGCGGGGGTTCCTTCACAGGGCATCCCTGACATGATTTATGCCGACGGTCCGTTCGGAGTCCGCGAAGAGATGGAACCGTATTCATGGAATCCCATCCACATGGCCAATGATTCCGCTACATTCTTTCCGACAGGTTCGGCGCTTGCTGCTACCTGGGACGAGGAGATTGCCTATAAATATGGTACAGGAATAGGACGTGAGGCACGTCTGCGTGGCAAGGACATGATGCTCGGTCCGGCTATCAACATTCAGAGGATACCGACCGGAGGCCGTACATACGAATATCTCAGCGAGGATCCTTTCCTGAGCGCAAGACTGGCCGTCGGTTACACCAAGGGCGTGCAGGATCAGGGGGTGGCTGTATGCGTCAAGCATTTTGCCCTGAACAATCAGGAGACCAACCGTGGTACGGTAAATGTCATCGTCAGCCCACGCGCCATGCGTGAGATATATCTGCCTCCGTTCGAGGCTGCAGTGGTAGAGGGCGATGCCTTCGGCGTGATGTCAGCGTACAACAAGATTAACGGTTACTGGTGCGGTGAGAATGAACTGCTACTGAATACCATTCTCCGGAAGGACTGGGGATTCAAGGGTATGGTCATTTCCGATTGGGGCGGCACTCACAGCGTGGTTGAATCTGTCAAGGCCGGTCTGAACGTGGAGATGCCGGACAGCGCATTCCACGGCAAGGCTCTGCTGGATTCTGTCAGAAGCGGTGCAGTTGCCGAGTCGGTAATTGACGAACGTGTACGTGAAATCCTGAGGGTCCGTCTGGCAATTGAGGCCATACCCGAGGATAATGCCAATGTGGTTATGACTGCTCAGCCTGAACAGGCGCAGATCGCTTACGAGGTTGCTCTGAAATCGATAGTTCTTCTGAAGAACGAGGGCGGCATCCTTCCGCTTGATATGGACCGGACAGGCCGGATTGCCGTAATCGGCGACAATGCTGACAGAAAAATGGCAAACGGCGGCGTAGGCGCAGGAGTCAAGGCCCTTTACGAAATAACACCTCTGGCTGGTCTGAAGAACCGCATCGGAGACAGGGCAGAGATAGTATATGCTCAGGGCTATACCTCGCAGCAGAATCGCGGCTGGGGCGGCTTCGGAATGCGTCCGGGAATGGGTATGCGCGGAGGTATGTTCGGAATGCCGCGTCCGGGTCAGACTCAGGAGGATACTGCCGGCAAACTGCTGAAGGAGGCTGTTGATGCCGCCAAGGATGCTGATGTGGTACTCTTTATCGGCGGCGATAACCGTCAGTGGGAGACCGAGAGCAGTGACCGCCGTTCAATGAATCTGCCATACGAGCAGGAAAAGGTTCTGCAGGCCGTATCCGAAGTCAACCCGAATATCGTATTCGTAGCAGTTGCAGGTGCGCCTGTCGATCTGAATGTGGTCAACGGGTGCGCTCCGGCCATTGTGCAGTCCTGGTTCAATGGTACTGAGGGCGGAAATGCTCTGGCGGATGTCCTTTTGGGCACATACGCTCCGGCAGGTCGTCTGCCGTTCTCGTATCCTGTCCATCTGGAGGATTCACCTGCCTATGCAATGGGCAATTTCCCGCAGACCGATGCGGAAATCAGTGAGGATGTGTTTGTTTCGCTGGTAGGTGACAAGAGCGCGGAAGAACTCCAGAACGGTTCATCGAATCGCACCACCGCCCTGTATTCCGAGGATATGCTGGTCGGCTACCGCTGGTTTGACACCAAGGGTTTGCCTGTCCTTTATCCGTTCGGATATGGACTTACATACACTCAGTTCGAATATGGTGAGATTTCGACAGACAAGGAAAGCTATTCCGGCAAAGATGCAATTAACGTGACTCTGACTGTAAAGAACACGGGTGATATGAAGGCAGACGAGGTGGTCCAGCTCTATGTGCACCGCGTTGATGCGACAGTCGAATGGCCATACAAGGAACTCAAGGCTTTCTGCAGAATCGGACTGGAGGCGGGTGAGGAGAAGGCCGTGAGCCTGTCCGTCCCGGTCAGCCAGCTTGAGTATTGGGACGAGGAGTCCCACTCGTGGAAACTTGAGCACGGTTCCGTTGAAATTCTTGTCGGCGCCAATGCGGGAGACATCAGAAACAGCAAGACAGTAAGCATATAACATAAAGCATATTAATATGGAAAACGGCGAAAACAGCAAAGGACAGCTTCA
>JAZUJU010000100.1:0-4861 GCA_045642985.1 Bacteroidaceae bacterium
TCCCTGAACATCTCCCAGATAGCGGGAATTGTCTTCCAGGAGAACCAGTTGTGCCGTATCACGCTACGCTGCTCACTGTCGAATCGGCGTATCCAGCGTATATATTTGATTATGCAGATGACAAACAGCAGAACCACTCCGATAAGGAATGGAATGACAAACGGACTGTATGGAAGCAACGATATCTTCATTTCCCGTTTTCAGTCTTTTCCAGCATACGCCTCATAGTGATGACCAACTGTCTGATATTGACTCCACGCGGGCAAGCCAGCGTGCATTTGCCACAAAGCATACATTTGCGCAATTCTTCGGACAGGCCTTCGGTCTTGCCCCTGCGGAACATGGTGTGTACCTTGCGGATGTTGAAGTCGGTGAACTGTCTTGCCGAGCAAGTCGCGCTGCAGCAGCCGCACTGATAACAGCGTTTGAACGACGGAACCTTCTGCGCCAGTTCCTCGAACAAAGCCTTTGACGTGCTGTCCATAGACTCGCTTCTGGTCTTCTGTATGCTGAATCCGAAGTCTGTCATATCTGTCTGTCCGCTATCTTGTCAAGGAAACTGTCTGCTCCGGTAACTTTGAAAATGCTTCTCAGTTCGTTCATCGTCTCCTCGTCTATTTTCCTGAGTGCGCCTGCGCCTTCTCCGTGGTAGTTCGCTCCGAATTTCGGCGACACCTCCTTGATGTTCTCCCTGTACCATTCCCAGATAGGTCCCTGCTCGGGATGCCGTTCCGGCAGGACACGGTCAGGATGGACGCAGTATCCGAGTTCCAGTATGTTCTTTCCGATTTCGTTTGCCATTCCGGACTGCTGTCTGCCAAGCCTGCTGTAGCGGTTGTAGCCGACATTCTGGGACACTGTCCTGAGGATTGAAATTACCATTCCGGGAATATTGCCTCTGGGGCAGCGCGTCTTGCAGGACAGGCACTGACCGCATTCCCAGATGATGTCGGAGCGTAGCAACTTCTCTATATCCTCCTCCTCGCCGCGCTGTACTGCGTCGCAGATGCGCCTCGGGTCGTATTCGTAAAATTCGGCGGCGGGACATATGGCAGTGCATATACCGCAGTTCATGCAGGCTTTGAGAGCATCGCGGTACCGCACGTCGTTCCTAATAAGATCAACCAGATTACCCATCTCCTTCAATTTGGCACTTTAGTAGTGCAAATCAAATCCAAAAGTAGCAAAAATAATGACACACGGCAAATTAGTATACGCTTTTACGATTTTTTGCGGTCCATTGTGTCCTGCCGGTGCACAAAACGTATTGTAAGTATGTGAATGTCAAAACATCTTCTTACATTTGCCGAACAATACTCAATTACATTCATTATGCTGATGACCTCTGTTTTTATTCCATCATTCATGCTTCTGTTCGGCCTGGGAATGCCGGAAGTGATTATTATAGTTTTTCTCTTCCTGCTGCTATTCGGTGCAAAGCGCATTCCGGATCTGATGAAGAGCATGGGAAAGGGCGTAAGGAGTTTCAAGGAGGGCATCAACGAGGTCCAGAAGGAACTTGACACTGATACGGCCAAGTCTGACAGTAACGCAAAACAGGAGGATAAAGAGAACTGATACCTGTTCCGACTTGTCTGATTTTTTTTAGTGGAAGATTCCGAAATGACTTTCTGGGATCACTTGGAAGCACTGCGATCGGTGCTACTGAGGATTCTTGCGATAGCGGTGGGAGCCGGTATCGTCGCATTCTGTTTCAAGGAACTTCTTTTCAGAATCATTCTGGCTCCGGGAAAGTCAGGCTTCATCACCTACCGGCTGATGGACAGACTGCTGGGACTGTTCGGCGTCTCCTCTTCCGGACTTGCTGATTTCAAGATTGAACTTTTCAGCGCAGTGCTGACAGCGCAGTTCATGACTCACCTCAAGATGGCATTCTGCTTCGGACTTGTTCTGACTATGCCATACATCATCTACCAGTTGTACGGATTCATCGCTCCGGCACTGCACAGTAATGAGCGCCGCTATACCGTGGCGGTTCTTACCTGGTCATATCTGCTGTTCATTACCGGCGTACTGTTGAATTATTTCCTGATATTCCCGCTTGCGTTCAGATTCCTCGGAACATATCAGGTCAGTGCCGATGTCCCCAATATCATAACACTGACATCCTATACTGATCTGCTGCTGACGCTTACGCTGATGATGGGAATCCTGTTCGAACTGCCTGTGCTGTCATGGTTCCTCGCAAAGCTTGGATTTGTGAATGCGGCATTCATGAAGAAGTACCGCCGTCACGCTATCATCGCCATCTTCATCGTGGCGGCCATCATCACTCCGACGACGGATGTATTTACACTGATGCTGGTGGGACTGCCGATCTATGCGCTGTACGAACTCAGCATTGTGATAGTCAGGCGTCAGAACTTGTAGCTGGCACCCAGGCTGAGCGCTCTCTGGTAGAGGTCGTGTGACTTTGTGACGGTCTGGTCGGTATAATTGAATGTGTCGGTAGTGACATAGCCGAGA
The DNA here is from genome assembly GCA_045642985.1 of Bacteroidaceae bacterium. Classification (GTDB taxonomy): domain Bacteria; phylum Bacteroidota; class Bacteroidia; order Bacteroidales; family Bacteroidaceae; genus Colenecus. The sequence goes on from JAZUJU010000100.1 coordinate 2,488, forward strand.
ACATCATCAAACTCGATGTGCAGATCCCATTTCCCGAACGACTTGCCCGCACGCAGCATCGCGAAGAAACATTCTCCCAGATTGTAGTTGTAAGCCTCAATAGGTGAGTTGAAAGTGAACTTCCCTGACAGCTGCCATCCTTTGCCAAGCATGATCAGTGGAGTGAGATTGAGGTTGTAGTACCAGCTGGAGACGTCAGTGTCGAAGAACTCTTTCTGAGTATATATGTTGCCGGCAAATGCCATCGTGAACGAACCGAATTCGTAGAACACCTGTGCGTTGAGGTTGAATAGGTTGAGATGTCCCTGAGCTACGTCCTTGTGTACGAAGAGAGCGCAGACATTGGCCATACCGTTCCTGTCCTGCCCGCTCCAGTCGAAGATGTAGTTCAACTCAGCATTGTATACCGGGAACACATCGCTGGCAACGCGCGTCTGATTCCGGGCTCCCATAAGTCTGATACTGTGGTGTGCTGCCGGCCGCCATATGGCACTGACATCGAACGTCACGCTGTTGTTTGTGAAGTCCTCTTCGTTCGGATCGCTGCCGCGATAATGATAGTTGTAATATTGGTATCGGGCACTGCTGCGGAAAGTCCATTTGCCGTAATCCATCTCCAGAAGCAGGTATGGTGACAGATATACTGTGGAGTATGGTTGGTAATTCATCCAGGACAACGGCTTTCCAGGGCCGAAACGTAATTTGGCTGTTGAATCCGTGCAGATTGTGTTGGCCGTGTTCAATCCCCCTGTGATAAACATGTCGTGTCTGTCATCCCGACGGAAAATCAGATTCTTTGTCTTGATTTCTGAAGTTATCTGATGCGCGGTGTTCATTGCTGAATCAAGGACAAGGGAATCGGACGGCAGAATAAAGTTGCCTCTGCGTTCTGTCCATGCAGCAGATGACCTGTTAGAAGGGTTGTAGCTGTATGCTGCCTGTGCTACAAACTCTCCTCCGTTTTTGTAAGTGTTTGTATATTTCAGGAAGGCCTCTGTCGTGAAATTGTCGTTCTTGATGGTGTCGTTGATGTCGAACTGACTTAACCGATAGAGGGGTAGTCCTCGCGGTTCGTAAACATTGGTGACATCCTTATAATCCTCTTGAAATGTATAATCGAACATATTACTCTTTGAGAAGGCCTCCCAAAGGTTGATCTCAAGCACATTCCGTTCATTAAAGTTGTACTTCATGTTGATTTTGAAGGACTCCTTGTTCTGCCTGTTCTTGACTGTATCGTTCAGAGAAGATATGGTCTTGCTGGAAATGATTTTCGACTGGCTGTCATTGTCCAGGTCGTAGTGCTCGTACAACAGGGAGGAACGCAGGACAAAACGGTCTTTCTTGAAATTTACAAACAGTCCGGGAGTTACATCAAGATGTGTGGTGAATTCTGCCGTCGCAATTCCAGACCAACCCTCTTGTGTGACCGGCTTCAATTTAATGTTGATGACGCCTCCTTCTCCGTTCTTCTGGTTACAGGCCTCGGGAGTGACCGATATTTCAATAACGTCAATTTCGGCCACTCTGGTCTGAACAAGTATTGAAGCCTTGCTCAGACCTACATCTCTGTCGTCAATCTGTACCGAGTAGTTCTCGATAGGATCCACATCCCCGCGTGTCAGCAGTTCAGGAATCATCATCATCACCTCTGATGCGCTGCAGTTGTCGGACAGACCGAGCCTGTCAACATGGATTACTTTCTTGTCAGGAAGTACCTCTATCATCAGATTGTTGTTGTCTGCTCTGACCTGACCTGTGACGGCCAATAATGCAAGTGTCAGGAAAATGTGCGATTTCTTCATAAGCCGGTGCATTTTTCTGCCGCCTGTAAGCGGGTTTTTATTTTATCAGCGCCATATCCGGCATCTCCTTGTCGTATTCGCCACGGGCCAGGCGCTCCTTGATGTCCTTGAAGGCTGCGAGTGTGCGATCGACATCATCAATGCTGTGGGCAGCGGTGGAGATGATGCGGAATATCAGCATTCCCGGCGGAATGACAGGGTAGGTGACTATTGAGCAGAAGATGCCGTAGTTCTCGCGCAGATCCATAGCAATGTTGGTTGCCTGATTGACGTCACACTTCAGATGTACTGGGGTGACGCATGCTTCGGCGGGACCTATCTGGTAGCCGAGATTGCGGAAACCGTTCTGCAGGCGGCGGGTAACCTCCCAGAGATGGGCTCTGCGGGCATCGCCCTCGGCACTGCGGATAATCTCCAGTCTCTTCAGACAGCCCTCCACGATTGGCATCGGCAGAGCCTTTGCATACATCTGTGAGCGCATATTGTAGCGCAGATAGGTGATGATGTCCTTTTCCGATGCGATGAAACCGCCGATGGTGGCCATAGACTTGGCGTATGCGCCGATGTAC
>JAZUJU010000101.1:0-8712 GCA_045642985.1 Bacteroidaceae bacterium
TTTATCCAGTTTTTCGTGTATGCTGCGATGTTACCGGAATACGGTTCGACTTTGTACTCAGAATCCTTGAAAATCGTAGTGAAATAGCCATCAAAGCATATCCGGCCGTCTTTGCTGGGACGGACGTAGTAATAGAAGGCCTCCTTGGTATCGCGGATCATGAAGTCAAAATCCACGCCGTCAGGAAATGGGTTATACGACGGAGTGGTGAACGCCATCTTCTGCATAGTCCCCAGCGGTTCCATTGAATTGGGATTGATGCAAAAGCCATACACATAGTATTTCGTCCGGGGTTTAAGCCTTATAGCATACAACTGATTTTGCGAAGAGAAGAACTCATGTTCAATCTCACCGGCAAGATATTTACAAGTATCGCCGGTCCATTCCTTTTTCCAATTGGCATAGTGCTCCTTTGATGATGCGATACACGACCTTTGGAATTCATCTTCTGTCATCGCCAGCATCGTTTTCTCATATTCATCGGCTTCAATAACGTCTGCCAGATAGATAGTATAGTCATTGTCCGGTACAACTTTGATATGAGCATAGTTACCGCCCATATCAAGCATCTCGAAATTCAGTTGGGTTGGATGCGGGATGAGTATTCTATGATAACTGCACGAAGACAGCACTACAGCCGCCAATATTAGGAAAAGACTCTTTTTCATATCAAAACAAGTTCTCAATAAATATCTCCGTTCTCCTTGAGCAAATCCACGCAGCACAGGAAAAACCTCAAGGTACTTATCTGATGAGTTCCGAAATGTCCAAAATTATATATCACATTGGCATCCGCCAGACGGGCAGACATATTGTCGGCATTCACAAACGGAACCACATTGTCATCAAATGAATGATACATATAGATAGGATAGTCAGGAACACACCCATAAATGACGGAATTGTCCAACATAGCCCTGTAAAGATCTGTCATGATGTCTGCAGTCTTGTTCATTGCATCCTCCGTCATTATGGAACTGATACGCTTGGAGCCTATCAATTGGGTGATTTCTGCCATCGAATATTTTTTGGAATTGATCCACTCGTCCAGATTCTCAACCAGCATAGGAAGAAAGAACTTGCTGTAATCCAGATTAAGGTTATTGCCATAGCCCAGTCCCTGTACTATCATAGGAATTGCACAGGGATAGTCCGTCGCATCATTTCCAATAAGCGTATTGTAAGTTTCGCAGATGTCATACGGACCGCCGCCGCACATCACAAGACGGACTTTGATATCAGGATAATTCATGTATATTTCCTGAGCGACAGACATCGTCACAGCACCTCCCTGAGAAAAGCCCAACAGGAAAATATCGTCAAATGCCGGACTGCAGCCAAGTTTCTTCAGGAATGGCAGCGCGGCATAATACATATGAATCACATTTTTAGCCGTCACTTCGGCACATAGATATGGATGAATTTTGTCAGAACTCACCCCGTAGCCGATATAGTCAGTCTCTACCACAGCCACTCCGTGAGCCGCGTATATGGCCTCGAGCGGGAGTTCCTCACTTGGAGCCTCCCTGTCTGCTCCTATAGTGAAATGGCTGACCAGCATTATTCTGGATACCTTGCCGTCGGCTGGAATCATAATTCTTCCAGAAAGTACTATGGGGTTGCCCTGATGGTCAACGCTGTGATATGTTCCGCAATAGGAGCGTATTGATTTGCCATAGTAGCCCGAAAGCAGAGCTCTGAGCAGATTAGCGCCATTGGTGGATGTGGTTTTGGAAGAATTCTCCTCGGAAAGATCCAGAGATGCAGCCATTTGCTCATTCAGGACATTACTTTCTGTACGGAATGGGATGAATGATGTCTTTGGATCCAAATCAGAGAAATCCTCCTGAAACTGCACCCATTCCGATGTCGAAAGCGTGCACCCCGTGAAAAAGAGCATCAGCAATGCGGTGAAAAGGCTATATAATCTATTCATAATCAATGACAATTAAATCTATATACATAACCGACCTTGACAAGCTGGCTTCCGAACAGGAAAATGGTGTCCGTATCCTTCAGTGCCGCCATCATGCCGAACTCGGCAAAGAGCCAATGCCGTCTGCCTCCAACTGTAAATCCGACCAGTCTGAGATCGGCTGCCAGACCTGCCACTGTATGTCTGCCAAAGCAGTCTGTCTCAGACCCGCCATTAATGTCAAGTCCCGGGGCTATTGACGAATATATGCCGAAATGTTGGCGCCTGAAGTAATTGAAACGCACATTCAGCAGGAAGGACAGATTGTAGAAATTCTCCTTTGAACATTCCATAACCAAGCCCTTATTATTGTAATTGAATCTGTCCCATTTGGTGTACTGAAAGTCACAGACCACTCCCAGACTGAGCCAGTCCTTGAGTCTGTACGCATATTCGGCGGAAAAATGCGGAGTGTAGCTGTAGTTGATGTCTTCGGGTTTGATGATACCATCTGCAACAAAACTGTAATCCCTATGAACCTGATTGTGCCAGCGTACGGTCTCAAACAACATATCCCCTACTCCGATTCTAAACTCGCGTCTGAAGTCTGGACTGCCATCATTCTGGGCAAAACTTCTACAGCACAACAAGAGCAATGCTATCGTAATAATCTTCCTTATATCCATAATATACTATTTTGCGCGATAAGGACGGCCTGGAAAGAAACGGTTGACTGTTCTGGCATAGTCGGCGTACTCAGGATATTTGGATTTGCTGATGTATTCGCCGAGTGTGGAACTGCCCAAGAACAGCAGAATCAGAAGCACTGCACCACAGATGCTCCAGTTGAGGATTCCGGCTCCGGCGGCTATCGAGAACAGGTAGAACGACACCCAGATTGCCTGCTCGCCCAGATAGTTCGGATGACGGCTGAAGCGCCACAGGCCGCTCGTATTGAAGCCGAGATTGTACGGGGCAGGCAGTTCCTGAAGAGTCTTGCCGGACCTTATCATCCCCCACTTGACACTCTGGAAGCGCCACTGTTGAATGTCGGCGATGCCCTCGTAGACGATAAAGAAGGCCATCAGTACTGCCGCGGCTGCATCCAGCCATCCGAATGGTTTCGAAGCTCCCATCGCGGCCACAATAGGGAGTGTCGTCATCAGCACCAGCAGATTCTGATAGATGGAGATGAACAGCAAATCGAAAATCACCCATTTCCATCGGGGCTGGAACTCCTTGCGGGCGCGAAGCCACGGCCAGCGGTAATCCTCCTCTCCGGACCAGAACTTCCAGGTATAGGCGCCTTTCAAAGCAAAATTGAACGTCAGGCGCGCACCCCACAGGGTAGCGAGGACAGCCATAATCACCAGACGGGCATCAAAGCCGCCCTTGCACGCCACGACCCAGGCATAGACCTCTGGCAGCAGGCTCCAGAGCTTGTCCATCTGGCTGTTGTTGCGCGTAATCTCCCCCACAATGAAACAATACGCCGCACTGCACGCGGCAATTATGAGCAGCAGCGTCAGCGTTTCTGACTGCAAGGCGCTGAGTCCTGAATAATCCGATATTGCCATAATAACGTCTTCCGACTTATTTCACCCAAAATTACGGAAAAAACTACTTTCTGGCAAGAATAGCGGCTCTTTCAGATTCGGGAAACTTTTCAATTGCATAACGGAGCATGGTTCGCGGCATTCTGGATACGTTGCTGTCAATCCATCGGCGCAGGCGCTGTCCGTCCTGTTTGGCAGTCTCCCTCAAGAGCCACCCGACCGCTTTCTGAAGCAGGTCGTGTATAGGCTGAGGCTTGTCCAGGAAGATTTCGGCAATGGCGAAACAGTCGTCAGTTTCACCATTGCGGATGAACTGCATCGTCGACACTATGCCGATACGCTGCTCCCAGATAGTTTTTCCGTCGCGGGCCATTTCATACAGAATCGTCCGGTCCCTGTCAATAAGCCAGCGTCCCAAAATCTCGTAACAGCTCAGGTCAACAAGGTCCCAATTGTTTATGAACTCAGTGTGTGACAGGTAGAAATCCACGCAACGTTTCTGGAGCAGCTGGTCTTTGCGGGCATGGTTGAAAATCTGAACCAGTGTCAGGAGTGCGGCCAGACGCACTTCGTGATACTCGTTACGGATACACTCCTCGAGGTCTTCAAATGCGCAGTTTTTCCAGAGTTCCCTGACAATGGCTCTGGTTACCGGGACCTTTATGCCCAGGAACTTGTCTCCTTCGCCGTACTGTCCCGGTCCGGTCTTGAAGAACCTTGAGAGTCCGGGCACCTGTGACGGGTCCGCATTCTTCTGTATTGTCTGTAGCAGAACATTCATATCATCAGTGTAATCGTTGTGCCGTTAATCTTTTTTTTGACTTTTTCAACTTGCGTTCCAGGTCATTGAGAAGTTCCAGCGCTTCGGGGAACAGAATCAGCAGAGCGATGATATTAATCCACAATGTCAGCCCGACGCCTATGTCTCCCATCTTCCAGACCGTTTCGGACGAAGTCAGTACGCCCAAGACAAAGATGACCAGAATCAGAAATTTGTAGATATTCAGGACCACCCGCTCTTTTTTATTTTTGTTATGCACTTTGCCTTTTCCACTGAACAGGAACACGATGCTTGATTCGGCGTAGAAATAATACGCTATGATTGTCGTGAACACAAAGAAAATGAGCGCGACGGCAACGAATGCGCCCCCGACTCCATTGAAGACAGAATCGATGGCACTCTGGGTATACGCCGTGTAATTGCTGCCCAGTTCCGGGGCGTTTTCCACTATTACGTTCCCCGATGCGTCATAGACATTGTAGCATCCGGTGCTCAATATCATCAGCGCAGTTGCAGTACAGACAAAAAGAGTATCAATGTAAACTGAAAATGCCTGGACAAGCCCCTGCTTTGCCGGATGGTCAACATCGGCCGATGCCGAAACTATGGCGCCACCGCCCTCACCCGCTTCGTTGGAAAACAGCCCGCGTTTGACGCCCATTGCTATGGTGCTGCCGAAAATGCCTCCAAAGGCTGGATTGATGCCAAATGCGCTGCTGAATATCAGGGCAAACATATGCGGTATGTTTTCCATATTCGCCGCTATGATGACAAATGACATAAGGATATAGGCCACAGCCATGAACGGTGTAATCATCGATGCCACATTCGCAATACGGGTTATTCCGCCTATTATGACCAGTCCGAGTACGGCCGCCACCACTATACCGGAAACTATGGGCCTGATGTGGAACGAATTTTCAACTGCCACGGATATGCTGTTGGACTGGACGAGCACAAGCAGCATACCATATCCGATAACGGTCAGGATGGCAAACAGTTTTCCCAGGAAAGGCGAATGCAATCCTTCGGATATGTAGACTGCCGGACCTCCACGCAGGACCCCGTTATGCTTGTAATGATATTTGCTGGCAAGAGTTGACTCGGTAAATGCTGTCGATGCACCGAGGAAAGCAATTGTCCACATCCAGAACACCGCACCGGGACCGCCTATCGCGATTGCCGTTGCCACTCCGACTATATTACCAGTACCTACACGACCCGAAAGAGCCACCCAGAATGCCTGGAATGACGACAATGCGTTTTTTTCGCGTTTCTGTCTGCCCTTACCGAACAAGAGTCGTACCATCAGGGGAAGTTGGCGCAGCTGCACGCATCTGGTGCGGATTGTAAAATACAGACCTGCAAGAACAAGAAGCACGACCAGAACCGGACTCCAGATTATGTTGTTGACTATGTTGATGATTTCTTCCATTTCAAAAAGTGAATGTGGCGCCGAGGCTCACGAGCCTTAGGAACACTTCGATGTCATCGTTCATCAGAGTACTCGACATCGGATTCGGTATGTGTCATATCTACCCGATTGCATATATAACCGGTTCCAGACCGTTCGAATGATGTGCCGAATTTTTCAGTGGTGTTGAAACCGGACAGTACTATTCAATGGCAGCCAGTGCCGGGAACAGATATCTGTAAATGAGATTCTGTTCAGCCTGAAGGTTTTCAGTGTCGGCGGTGCAAGCTATGACCGCATCGCAGTCAGGCAATATCATAATGTACTGGCCGCGGGCTCCGTCAGCACGATAGGCGTTGTCAGGACAGCGCCACATCTGATAGCCATAGCCCAGCATGAATGTGCAGTTCTCAGGAGTGAGTCCTCTTTCAGCAGCATTGTCCGGTCTGGTACCGGCAGGGACAGAAGGCACCTGATATTTGGAGGCCTCTTCCACCCACGCCTCGCTGACCAGCTGTCTGCCGTTCCACTTTCCCTTCTGCAGGAAGAGTTGGCCGAACTTGGCCATATCCTCTGTCTTGATTTCAAGACCGTAGCCTCCGGCGTTGATGCCCTGCGGACTCTCCTCCCAATACGGGATATCAATGCATAGCGGCTCGAAGAGGCGCGGAGTCAGGTAGTCCAGAACTTTCTGACCTGTGACTTTGGTGACGATTGCCGAAAGCATATATGTGCCCAGTGTGTTATAATAGTACCAGGTGCCCGGCTCGTGGACGAAAGGCTCGGCCAGAAACTCGGTAACCCACTCCTGGCGGGTATGACGGTAGTCCGGACTGCTTTCCTGTCCGCAGGTCATTGTCAGAAGGTCATAGATGGTGCAGGCGGCAAGATTGTCCGATACCTCTTCGGGCAGATTATCAGGGAAAAAGTCCACGAGTCTGTCCGTGACCTTGAGAAGTCCCTCGTCAACGGCCATTCCGACGGCTGTGGCCGTGAATGACTTGCTGACGGAATGCATCACATGCGCTTTGTCCGGAGCTGCATTGCCATACCAGTCTTCATAAATAACCTTACCGTGTTTGAGGATCATCAGGCTCTCAAACTTGACCGAGTTGTCGGCTGCATCACCGGCAAGGACAGAATCGACCGCCTGCTGGATGACAGCCGGTGTTGACTCTCTGGGCAGACTGCCTTCATCCGATTTTTTACCTTCGCCGCACGATGTCAGTGCCAGGACTGCGGCCATAGCCATAAACAACGATGAATGTGTAAGTTTCATTTCTTTTTCATTATTATTATCAATGTGCGAAATTAATAAAAAAACTTGAGCAGCATAATGCACTGCCACAGTCGTATTTTTCTTACCTTTGCCAAAAATAAAGGTAATCGCACAGGCAGCTGTTTCTTTTGCAATGAAAGCCAATTCTGTTCAAAAGAATTTTATCATCTGTCTACTGCTCACCCTTTCAGTCCAGTTTTCATCTGCCGTCAACCCCGAAGGTCCGGTAGCATTATGGAACGGTTATAATGTCCGTTCCGGAGAGGATGTCCAATTGTACGCTTTCGTACCTGAGCATCCCAGTGGCATCAGCGTAATTGTCTGTCCCGGTGGCAGTTACCACTGGCTTGACGAAGAGGGCGAAGGGTTGGAAGTCGGAGACTGGCTATGCCGTCAGGGAATTACCGCATTCGTATTGTTTTACAGGACAGCCGGAGCAGCCGAATTCGCCTGGCACACAAGAATACTGTTACGCGGCAGACGCTACCCCGACATGATCGCTGATGCCCAGCGGGCGCTGCATTATGTCAGGGAGAATGCAGACCGGTACGGAATAGACAGGGAACGGATAGGAATGATGGGATTTTCCGCAGGAGGCCATCTGGTAATGTCCGCAGCCTGTTTCCACCATACCGACTTTCTCGAGGAAATTTACGGTCAGCCCGCCGGTACAGACCTGAAGCCGGCATTCGTAGCGGCCATCTATCCTGTAGTCACTATGAACAGACCTTATGTCCACAGACGTTCGCGCCGCGGACTGCTTGGCGACAGCAGGACACACAGCAGAACAATGAGAGACTCCCTCTCTATCGAAAACCACATTCCAGAGGACTGTCCGCCGGTGTTTCTCATTAACTGCGCAGACGACCCCGTGGTGCCGTACCAGAATTCAGTGCTGCTGGACAGTGCCCTTACGGCAAAGCATATCCCACACAAGTACATACAGTATGCCGAAGGCAAGCACGGATTCGGAGTCAGCGACTATTTCGGAAGCGATGAAAGCCGCGAGTGGAAAAACGAGTTTCTGACCTGGCTGAGCCTGACGATACACTGACGAAGCACTATTCCGAAAGGACCTTCTCTCTGACAAAGCGGACACTTGCCTCATACTCACTGTCAGAGCCCAGATGTTCGATGATCATTGGCATACGTTCATCCTCGGCTGTAGCAAGTCTGATATAGCGCTGCAGGTCAAGCGAGCCTTCACCGCAGGCGCATTCCTCCAGTTGGAAAGTGTATTCCTCCCTAAGCCGTATGTCCTTGAGATGACAGCTGCAGATACGGCCTTTCAGCTTGTCGAAACACTCTTCAAGGAAACGGTCGTTGAAGAAATAGCGTTCGGGCGATGTGATCATATTTACCACATCCAGATGCGCCCCGAACTGCGGACGGTCAACCGCATCAATCAGACGCAGATACTCGTCCGGACTGCCCGGTATCATCCAGGGCATTGACTCTATGCTGAACTTGGTATGCTCCGGCTGTACCGTATCTATTATCCGCCGTATCATCGCCACTGCCATATTCCACAGTTCGCTGCTGAAATTACCGCGATAGCCGCCGTCCCAACGCGGACCATACGGAGTGCCCACCACATTGACGCAGCAGCAGGCCCCTATCCTGTCCGCCATACGCAGCTGACCTATGGCATAGTCAGTCCAGTGTTCCCGCTCCTGCAGGTCGGCGGCAAGAGTGTTGCGCCACACGCCGACCTCGGCAATCACCAGACCGGCGTCATCGGCAGCACGCTTATACGCCATTACCGTT
>JAZUJU010000102.1:0-7698 GCA_045642985.1 Bacteroidaceae bacterium
CGGACAGCAGCGGTCATTGCAAGACGTGAGTCAGAGTCGATGTTGATCTTGCAGACAGCGCTCTTTGAAGCCTCGCGGAGCTGCTCTTCAGGAATACCTACTGCATCCGGAAGCTTGCCGCCGAAAGCGTTGATAGTGTCGACCTCGTCCTGTGGAACTGAAGATGAACCGTGGAGTACGATTGGGAAGCCGGGGAGCTTCTTCTCTACCTCGTGAAGCACGTCGAATGCGAGTGGAGGAGGAACCAGCTTGCCTGTCTTCGGGTCGCGAGTGCACTGTTCCGGTTTGAACTTGTATGCGCCGTGTGATGTGCCGATGGAAATAGCCAGTGAATCGCAGCCCGAACGGGTGGCGAAATCGATAACCTCCTCAGGCTTTGTATAGTGAGATTCCTCTGATGCGACCTCATCCTCTACGCCGGCCAGAACGCCGAGCTCAGCCTCGACTGTAACATCATACTTGTGAGCGTACTCGACAACCTTCTTGGTCAGAGCAATGTTATCCTCGTAAGGAAGCGATGAACCGTCAATCATTACTGATGAGAAGCCCATGTCGATGCAGTCCTTGCAGAGTTCGAAGCTGTCACCGTGATCGAGGTGAAGAACGATTTCAGGATGCTCGCAGCCGAGTTCCTTGGCATAAGCCACAGCACCTTCTGCCATAAAGCGGAGAATGGTGGCGTTTGCGTAGTTACGTGCGCCTTTTGACACCTGCATAATGACCGGTGATTTGGTTTCGACTGCAGCCATTACGATAGCCTGCATCTGCTCCATTGTGTTGAAATTGAATGCCGGAATTGCATAACCGCCCTTTACTGCGGCAGCGAACATTGCGCGGGTGTTCACAAGACCCAGATCTTTGTAATTAACCATCTTTTTATTTTTTAATTGTAATACTTAGCCTTTTCAGGTTTCCGCCCACAAAATTATCAAAACATTTGATAACTTCGCGAATCGAAACCGAAATAATCACTATGCGAATCAGACACATTCTATACGTGCTCGCCATTGCAATACTGCCTTTGCAGTTGCAGGCCGCAAAGGACAGGACTGTCGAAGACCTGAAACGGTACGCCGGCAACATCCATCAGTTCAGCCGGATATTCCCTCAGGAAAAGGTCTATGTACAGTTCGACAATACCTCTTATTATACGGGTGAGACAATCTGGTTCAAGGCCTATGTCGTAAATGCATCCGACAACCGGCGCGCGGAAAGCAAAGTGCTGTATGTGGACCTGCTGTCTCCCGGAGGAGTCGTACTCAAGCAGCAGAAACTGCAGATCGTTGCAGGACAGTGCGACGGTTCCTTCCCACTGCTGGACGGCAGCACATCCCAGGCCCGCGAACTCAGAGGCGTGCTCCCCTATCCCAGCGGATTCTACGAGGTCAGGGCCTACACTATGAATATGCTGAACTTCAGTCAGGAAGCAATATTCTCACGCGTATTCCCCGTTTACGAAAAGCCGAGCGAAGACGGCGCGTACTACAGCGAAAGCCCGTCCATCAAACTTCACAACTCATTCATAGAGCAGTTCAGACCCGAAACAGGAAAGTTCCCGAAAGTTGACGCAGCTTTCTTTCCCGAAGGCGGTCATCTTATCATAGGCAAACCGTCACGGGTGGCGTTCAAGATAAGCGGCGAAAATGCCGTCGGAATAGAAGCAACCGGAACAGTTGATGACACCGATGTCACCTTCCGCACCGTCCATGACGGAATGGGCAGCTTTATCTTCACCCCTACTCAGAAGAACAGCCATGTGACCATAACCGCCGGCGGCAGGACGCATAAGTTCGCACTGCCAGACGCCGAGGCCGAAGGATACGCACTCACCGCAGAGCGCAGGGGCGACAGGCTCTCCGTAAGAATTTCCGGAACCGAGACTATGACCACCGACTCTCTCGGTCTGACCGTCACCTGCAGGGACGGACTCGCATACTTCACAACTGTATATCAGCCTGAGCACGAGGCGGAAATCGAGATTCCCCTGTCTTTTGGCGAGGGTGTCTGCCGCCTGTCTCTTTTCGACAGGGACGGAAACATACTGGCCTGCCGCGCATTCTACTGCGAATCGGATGTGGAAGCGCCCCAGTTGACATTCACGACCGACAGTGAAAAGTACGGTCCTTTCCAGGAAATCACACTTGACTTCAATCTTAAAGACGGGAACGGCAAACCCTTCCGTGACCGTTTCTGCCTGTCTGTGCGCGACTCACGCGCCACAGGCAACATGACTTCCGGAGACCTCCGCACCACCCTGCTGCTGTCATCAGACCTGAAGGGTTATGTGAACGGACCGGAGTGGTATTTCGAGAGCACTGATGAGTGCCGTGCCGAGGCCCTTGACCTGCTTATGATGGTACAGGGGTGGGAACGCTACGACTGGAAGACGATGGCCGGAATCAACAAGTTCGTCGAGAAGCACCGTCTGGAGAAGCAGCTTACCCTGAACGGATGGGTCCTGTCGCCGAGCGGCAACAAACCGCTTTCAGACATCAAGGTTATGGCAGCCATCGTTCCGCCTGACAAGACCAATACCGAACAGTTCGACTGCATCACCGACTCGACAGGCTACTTCGGGCTTGACATCTCCGACTTTTACGATGTGGCCAAAATGACCATACACACAACCGAAAGAAAACGTCTCATCGGCACAGGCTCCCGCATTCTGTTCGAGCGTTCGATGACTCCCGACATACGCGCATACCACCCGGCAGAAACCACTCTGCGCAACATTGTCAGCAAAAGCAAAATAGCAGACAGGGCAGCCACACAGGACGAAAAGGAGCAGGCTGACGACAATCTTCCGGAAGTCATCTGGGACAACATCGGCTACCTTCTACCAGATGTGGACATTCAGGACAAGCGTAAATACATTGACTACTTCACGTTCAAGGCATTCAACGTCCAGCAGGACATTGAGGCGGAGCTTGACCGCGCTGAATTCAGCGGCGATGTGCTCGGATACCTGCTTGACAAGGGATTCACCTTCACTCTGGCGGCCGATTCGGGCGAGGTTGTCGACTACTATCCGCTTTTGGACGGATCGGACGACGAGGTGGCGATGCAGCTGGCGGACATGTCTCTGCTTAACGGAGCTATTCACGCCTTCTGGTATGTTCATGACAGCCGTCACTGCCTGTATCAGGGCATCTACTGTCCGCCTTGGGGAATTGATACTCAAGACATAAAGAGCCTGATGGTTTACGACCGCGTTATGCCGCTGACATCAATTCTCACACTTGCCCCTCTGTTTACCGAAGGTCTTGACAAGCATGTAAATGTCGGCTTCAGGCAGGATGCCGAAACCAACAGGCAGAACTACTACCTCATTGACATGCAGGTCAAGGAATACGAGAACATGTCATCGAGGAAGGATCTGATGGACATAGGCAAACGTATATCAGTAGTCTATGGTTTCTCGTCTCCATACCAGTTCTACAGTCCACAGTATCCCGACGGCCCGATTCCAGGCGATGTTGACTATCGTCGTACCATCTTCTGGGAACCCAACGTAATTACTGACGACGACGGACACGCCACCGTCCACTTCTACAACAACTCCATCACATCGGAGTTTACGGTCAGCGGTGCGGGCATAACCGCCGGCGGACAGCCCTATCTGCTTGAAAGCGGATTCTGATTTGTATCAAATAATACCGCAAAAGATTTGCAGATAAAATAATTATCAGTAATTTTGCGCGCTGAAACCCCGACCATGTGGTCGAGAATTAAAAACAAAAGATTATGAAGAAAGGTATTCATCCAGAGAATTATCGTCCTGTAGTATTCAAGGACATGTCAAACGGCGACTGCTTCCTGTCACGTTCAACCTGTGCAACGAAAGAGACCATCGAGTTCGAAGGCCAGACTTATCCGGTAATCAAGCTCGAAATCTCCAACACCTCTCACCCGTTCTACACCGGCAAGTCAAAGCTGGTCGATACCGCAGGACGCGTGGATCGTTTCATGAACCGTTACGCAAGAAGCCGCAAGCAGTAATTCCACGACGAATACTAAAACAAATAGAATCAGGCAGACTCCAAGTGAATCTGCCTGATTTTTTATCTTACTATTCGGATGATACGTAATTATCTGACCGGTACGAAACGTTTCCCGTTCCATGCATACCTGAGAGGTTCAGGACGTATGCAAGCAGCAAATTCGTCGGTCTCAAGAAATTCAATGCCGGTGTAACAGAACTCAATACATTCCATATTCTGTGCGAAACCGGCCTTTATGGTACGCATTTCGGAAGCATTCAGGAACTTGCCGGTCAATTCGCGATTGACACCGGTACCCTTGAGAACGAAATCGTCAAGCTTAGGTTCGGCGATAAGTCTGGAGCCATCTACAGCATTCCATCCGGTATCGAAAAAGCGTATGCGGCTGTCGCTCACCGGCGCCTTGACAGTATGGATCATACATATTACCGGTATGGAATCGCGATAATAGAACAGACGGACTTCTATATCGGAGTTTGCTGTATATGCCAGGCTGAAGGAGATGCTATCAATGCTGACAAGCTCGCTTTCGCGGTCCAGTCTGTTTCTGACCGTGGCCTTCATGTTGCTGTCGATGAAATCCAGCATATCCAACCTGTTGTTCTTCGTGAGCAGCGGCAGAACGGAATCGGGCATGCTGACGAAAAGTTCACGCATATCTGCAGCCTGGACGGATGCGGTGAACAGCAGAACCAGTAACACAGACAGAAGTCTTCTCATAGCCATTTCATTCAAGTCTTTCAGCCACGAAGTTATAAATTAGATGTCAAAAATGTCATCGGGATAGACGATATTGTCCAGAAAAAGTCCCTGTGCGGGGGCCGAATCGCCGGCTTTACAGCGGTCCATACCGGCAATAACATCGGCGAACTCGCTGACACTCATGCTGTGCCGGCCTACTTCCATCAGTGTTCCCACTATCGCCCGTACCATGTTGCGCAGGAAACGGTCGGCCGTTATCGTGAAAACCCACCGTCCGTCCTCGGCCTCGCTCCAGACCGCCTCGGTGACGCGGCAGTTATTTGTCCTGGTATCGGTGTGCAGTTTGCTGAAACTGGTGAAATCGGCCGTCTCAAGCAGAAGCGATGCCGCTTTGTTCATCAGATCAAAGTCGGGTCTGTTATGCAGGAACCACGAATACTCCCTGCAGAAAGGACTTTTCTCAAGCGATACGTAATACCTGTAGCGTCTTGAAAGTGCGCTGAATCTGGCATGGGCCGAGTCGTTCACCCTAACGATACGCTGAACTGCGATGTCGTCCGGCAGAATGCCGTTAAGACGTGCCTTCATCCATTCGGTGTCGGCACCATCTTCCAGATCGAAATGAGCCACCATCATGCGGGCGTGTACGCCTGTATCAGTACGTCCGGCTCCGGTGACACGGACATCACGGCGCAGAAACAGCGAAAGTGACTTTTCGAGTGTCTCCTGAACTGACGGTGACTGTGGCTGAATCTGCCATCCGCAGTACCTGCTGCCGTCAAAGCCAAGATATATGAAATAACGCATCCTACACCTTATATTATAGTCTGTTCGCGAGATTCATTATGTGTACAGCAACCAGGGCGGCAGTCTCTGTCCTGAGACGGGAAAGTCCCAGGGAAACCGGACGGAATCCGTTGTCAAGCGCAAGCCTGATCTCAGCAGGGCTGAAATCGCCCTCAGGACCTATCAGGGTAAGCACATCGCTTCCAGGTGTTACCGCATCTGCCAGATGCAGTTTCTCGCCCTCCTCGCAATGTGCGATGAAACGGTCCTGAGAACCGGCACACTGCACGAATTTGGCGAATGGCGTAATCGGGACCAGTTCCGGAAGACGGGCTTTCTGAGACTGTTTCATGGCTGCCACGGCTATACGCTCCACCCTGTCCATCTTGATGACATCGCGTTCCGAATGTTCGGTCTTAAGGAAGACTATCCTGTCCACCCCTATCTCGACCGCCTTCTCGACAAACCATTCATTGCGCTCCATCAATTTGGTCGGGGCATAAGCAAGAGTGATTGTTCCACGCCACAACGGAGGCTGCTCACTGCTGCCGGTCAGGCGAACATAGCACCTCTTACCGGCTATGCAGCTGATTTCCGCATCGTAGAATGTCCCGCGACCGTCAGAAAGAATAAGTCCGTCACCCTCGGAAAGGCGGAGCACCCTGATGCAATGTCCAGCTTCGTCTGCCGGAAGTTCCATTCCATCAGTCACTTGCGGAACATAAAATATTCTTTTCTCACTCATTGGCGCAAAAAATAGAAACGACAGAAAATAAACAGGAGTCGTCATCACGACGACTCCTGCTCGAATTAAAATCTAATACCATGAAAAACACGTTGCAAATATACAATTCTTTCAATAAGTCAGTACTCGGAACAAGTGAAAAATTGCAACCATTAACATTTTTTAATATGATCACAGTGTTAAGTTGATCCGGAAGCACCCAATCATTCCACATAAAGGACAAGTCCTTTCAAATATTCGCCTTCGGGGTGGAAAATGTTGATCGGATGATCAGCGGGCTGATGCATCTGATATAGAATTCTGACGTTGCGTCCAGCCAGAGCCGCCGCAGTGAAAACTGCCGTTCTGAACTGCTCTTTTGTAACTACCTGAGAACAGCTGAAAGTAAACAGAAGACCGCCGGGACGTATCTTTGAAAAAGCCTTTTCATTCAGACGGCGATATCCCAGCAGAGCGTGTTTCAGTGCATCCTTGTGCTTGGCGAATGCCGGAGGATCAAGAACAATCAGATCATATATCGGTTTCATCCCGTCAAGATAACGGAATGCGTCCTCAGCAAAGGCATCGTGACGGGTCTCACCCGGAAAGTTGTTCTCAACGCCTTGCTTGGTAAGTTCTATGGCACGGGCCGAACTGTCGACCGAATGCACCAATCTGGCACCGCCTCGCAGAGCGGCCAGCGAGAATCCTCCAGTATAGCAGAACATATTCAGGACAGTGCGTCCTTCGGACATTTTTTCAAGAAGGGCGCGGTTCTCGCGCTGGTCTATGAAAAGTCCTGTCTTCTGGCCGTTGAACCAGTCCACAGGCATCTTCATGCCATATTCAAGCAACTGGTCATCAGGCATTGGGCCGCCTGTCAGATAGCAGTCCGTACGGTCAATACGCGCCTTGTACGGGAGCGTAGTTTCCGATTTGTAATAGACAGCGCTGATTGTATCGCCCATCACATCGAGTATGGCCGACGCTATGTCGTTACGGGAAAAATGCATGCCTACGGAATGAGCCTGAATGACTGCCGTATGGCCGTATATGTCGACAACAAGGCCTGGCAGGCCGTCGCCCTCGCCATGAACAAGACGATATATGGTGTGGTCAGTCCTGTCCGTCAGACGAAGTTTACGGCGTACGTCAAGAGCATTGGCTATGCGCTCTTTCCAGAAACTGCCGTCGATGTCTATGTGTCTGAAGCTGAGAACTCTGACAGCAATACTTCCGACCTGAATATGCCCGACGGCGATCCATTCGCCGGCCGAAGTATATACATCAACCACATCGCCCTCTTCGGGATCTCCCTCAATCGATGCTATCGCACCCGAAAAGATCCACGGATGGAATCTCTGCAAGGACTCCTCCTTACCCTTTTTCAGCAATACTCTCTTCTGCATTTCTCTTGATTATCTGATAGTCGCCGCTCCGGCGCAGTTTGCAAAGATATTCATAAATGATGATACAGGCCCATGC
>JAZUJU010000103.1:0-5369 GCA_045642985.1 Bacteroidaceae bacterium
GAATGAAAGAGCTTGTTGTCCTCCCAGTACTTGTACCACTTTCCCTCGACTTCTGCAGGGTTGTATTTGCTTGCTAATTCCATAATAGTACGGCTTATCCCATTTTAATCTGCAAAGATATGGAAAAAGCTGACAGGATGAATGACTCGGAGCCGATGTTTTGAGTACCTTTGCCGAAAACAAAGAACTATGCACTCGAGAGAAGAAAAACTTGAAGCTTTCGGACGTCTGCTGGACGTGATGGACACGCTCCGCGAGAAATGCCCGTGGGACAGTGTACAGACAAACGAATCGCTGCGCCAGAACACCATAGAGGAGGTGTTCGAACTGGCTGACGCGCTGATGAAAGACGACAAACCTAATATCTGCAAGGAATTGGGCGACGTTCTGCTTCAGGTGGTATTCTATGCAAAGATTGGCAGCGAGACAGGCGACTTTGACATCAAGGATGTCTGCGATAAGATTTGCGAGAAACTCATTTACCGCCATCCGCATATCTATGGCAGCACTCAGGTTGACGGGCAGGAGCAGGTACTGCAGAACTGGGAACAGCTCAAACTCAAGGAGAAGGGTGGCAACAGACGCGTGTTGGCCGGCGTGCCCGATTCACTTCCGTCCGTCATCAAAGCCTTCCGCGTGCAGGAAAAGGCCGCTCACGTGGGCTTCGACTGGGAGACGGCAGACGGCGCAATGGACAAAGTCCGCGAGGAATACGCGGAACTCGCAGCCGAACTCAAGTCGGGAGACAGGCAGAAGGCTGAATCCGAGTTGGGCGACCTGCTTTTTTCAATCATCAATGTGGCACGCCTGTGCGATATACATCCCGATAACGCTCTCGAAAAGACCAACGCCAAGTTCATCCGACGTTTCAATTATGTTGAGGAGTCGGCGATTGCCGGCGGACGCAACCTGAAGGAGATGTCGCTCGAAGAGATGGATGCCCTCTGGAACGAAGCGAAAAGACGGGAAGGGGAGTGAACCCTCCGTCTTTCTATCGCCGCAGAACTGTGATCAGTCGCTGATGAGCTTGCGGTAGTGTATGCGTTTCGGTTCGCTGTAACCCAACTGTTTGACCTTGTACTCTTCGTATTCGCTGTAACCGCCTTCGTAGAATACTACCCGGCTGTCACCCTCGAATGACAGTATGTGGGTGCAGATACGGTCCAGGAACCATCGGTCGTGGCTCACGACAACGGCGCAACCGGCAAAATCCTCCAGACCCTCTTCCAGAGCGCGGAGAGTGTTGACGTCTATGTCGTTGGTCGGCTCGTCCAGAAGCAGGACATTGCCTTCTTCCTTCAGTGCCATGGCCAGTTGCAGACGGTTTCTTTCACCGCCGGACAGCATTGCACACTTTTTCTCCTGATCCGCTCCCGAAAAGTTGAAACGTCCCAGATAGGCGCGTGCGTTGATGTCGCGGCCACCCATTCTGATGAGCTCGTTGCCGCCGCTGACCACCTGATAGACGCTCTTGGCCGGGTCGATGTCCTTGTGCTGCTGGTCCACATAGGCTATCTTGACGGTCTCGCCGATTTCGAATGTGCCGGCATCGACGGTTTCCAGACCCATAATCAGGCGGAACAGTGTTGTCTTGCCGGCTCCGTTCGGGCCGATGACTCCGACTATTCCGTTGGGCGGAAGTACAAAGTTCAGGTCGTCGAACAGCAACTTGTCGCCGAATGCCTTGCGGACTCCCTTGGCTTCAATGACCTTGTTGCCGAGACGCGGGCCGTTGGGGATGAATATCTCAAGTTTCTCCTCCTTGGCCTTGACATCCTCGTTGACAAGTTTGTCGTAGGAATTCAGACGGGCCTTGCCCTTGGCCTGACGCGCCTTCGGGGCCATGCGCACCCATTCCAGCTCGCGCTCCAGAGTCTTGCGGCGCTTGCTGGCCTGCTTCTCTTCCATCGCCAGACGCTGCGACTTCTGCTCCAGCCATCCGGAGTAGTTGCCTTTCCAGGGAATACCTTCGCCACGGTCCAGTTCGAGAATCCATCCTGCCACATTGTCAAGGAAATATCTGTCGTGAGTGACGGCGATTACAGTTCCGGCATACTGTTGCAGGTGCTGTTCCAACCAGGCGATACTTTCCGCGTCGAGATGGTTGGTCGGCTCATCAAGAAGCAGAATGTCCGGCTGCTGCAGAAGCAGACGGCACAGGGCGACGCGACGGCGCTCACCTCCGGAAAGAACTCCTGCCTTCTGGTCTTCGGGCGGACAGCGCAGGGCATCCATAGCCTGCTCCAGCCTGTTGTCGATGTTCCAGGCGTCGCTGCTGTCGATAATATCCTGAAGTTCGGCCTGCCGTGCCATAAGCGCATCCATCTTGTCCGGATTCTCATAGTATTCAGGCAATTCGAACTTGTGGTTGACCTCATCGTATTCGGCCAGTGTGTCGTAAATCTGCTGCACTCCTTCCATAACGATTTCCTTGACCGTCTTGTCGGGGTCGAGCTGAGGCTCCTGCGGCAGATAGCCTACGCTGTATCCGGGAGAGAAGACTACCTGCCCCTGGTAACTTTTTTCAATTCCCGCTATTATCTTGAGCAGCGTTGACTTTCCGGAACCGTTCAGACCTATGATTCCGATTTTGGCTCCATAGAAAAAAGACAGATATATGTCCTTGAGAATCTGCCGGTTGTTCTGGAATGACTTGCTCACTCCTACCATCGAGAAGATGATCTTCCTGTCGTCTGTCGTTGTCTGTGCCATAAAGTGCCTGTTTTGATTTTCTACAAAGTAAAGACTTTTGCCCCATATTAGCAAAATTTGTTACCTTTGGCGGCTTCAAAAAGAGTTAAGATGAGTGTAAACGAGTTTCTGAAAAAGAAGGATGTTGAGATTTCTGCAAACAGATATCTGGTCGATGCCCTCGGCGCGATGGCACAGGGACTGTTCGCGTCGCTGCTGATAGGTACTATCCTCTCTACCATAGGTCAGCAGGCCGGTTGGGAAATTCTCGTGCGTATAGGTAATTTTGCCAAAAGCATGGCCGGCCCGGCTATGGCGATGTCCATAGGTTACGCGCTGCATGCCACTCCGCTCGTGCTCTTCTCGCTCGCTGCGGTAGGTGCCGCCGGTAATGAACTGGGCGGGGCGGGCGGCCCGCTGGCAGTCCTTGTGGTGGCTGTCATTGCAGCCGAAGCCGGAAAGCTCGTGTCAAAGGAGACCAAGGTCGATATACTCGTTACTCCCCTTGTTACGATAGCCGTCGGAGTGGGGCTTTCGCTGTGGTGGGCTCCGGCCATCGGCAGGGCGGCTTCGAGCGTCGGCTCGCTGATAATGTGGGCCACTACAATGAGACCGCTGCTGATGGGAATAATCGTATCTGTTGTTGTAGGAATGGCGCTGACCCTGCCAATCAGTTCAGCTGCGATATGCGCTGCACTCGGTCTGACCGGCCTGGCCGGAGGTGCGGCACTGGCAGGCTGCTGTGCCCAGATGGTCGGCTTCGCTTTTCTCAGTTTCAGGGAGAACCGCTGGGGTGGACTCGTTTCACAGGGCATAGGCACAAGCATGCTGCAGATGGGAAACATAATACGTAATCCCCGCATCTGGATAGCCCCGACACTGGTCTCGGCAATAAGCGGACCGTTGGCTACGTGCCTGTTCCATTTGGAGATGAACGGTCCTGCAATTTCGTCCGGTATGGGTACCTGCGGGCTTGTCGGACAGATAGGTGTCTATTCGGGCTGGATAGCAGAAATTGAGGCCGGAACCCGCGCCTCGATTACTTCGGGCGACTGGCTCGGCCTCATTCTTGTCAGTTTCGTCATCCCTGCAGTGCTGACTCCGCTTATCGGACTGCTTCTCAGACGCATCGGCTGGATACGTCCGGGAGACCTGAAACTCGACTGACTTACTTTACCATCCAGACATTGAGGGTGATGCCGCCTCCGGCACCGCCGAATCCCGGACGGCAGATGAACAGCTTGTTGTTCAGCCAGGCGTACTTGCTGTCGGCAGGAGCTTCGAATTTCGGAGCGCAGGTAAAGTACATACCGTCCTGACCCATGCAGATGATGCCGCTGTTGCGTACGTGAATGGTAACTCCGTCATCCGTGCGTATGCAGTAGATTGCCTCCACCTCGGTGTGGCCGGTGTTCTTGTCTGCCATCTGATAATCGGCCCCGCCGGGAAGTACCTCGCCCTTGATGTCAGGCCCCTCGAACTTGCCGCCTGTAATCGGAATGATAGTACGGGTTCCGTGAGTGGTTTCGCCGACGCTGTAAGCCTGTCCTAACTGAACATTAAGCTGTACGACAAATTCCAACTGCGGAGCCTGGGGCTCACCGCCTGCATTCTGGCCTGCACCCGGCGTCGGGAACTGTGCGAACATTGCTGTTGAAAACACTAATGCTGTAATCAAGCTGAAAATTTTCTTCATAATCAATAGGTTTATCTGTTAATAATGATTGATGTCTCTATTTCAGTATATGTCATCAAAGTTAGTCAATCTGTTTCGAAATGTTCCCGTATCTTTCAAGTAAAATTTCATATTGATTTTTGTAATCATTACAAAATTTCCTATCTTTGCGATAATCAAGACTGCGGAATGGACAGAACATCGTTAGAATTGAAACTCAGGGAGAATGGGATTGGGGTGACTCAGCCCCGCATCCGCATTCTCGAGTATATGATGACTCATCGTAATCATCCGTCTGTCGATGTTGTGTTTTCAGAACTTCGCACTGAGATGCCGACGCTGTCCAGAACGACTGTCTATAATGTTCTGAAACTGTTGTCTGAGCGCGGACTTGTCCAGATGATTACCATCGACGACGAGCACGTGAATTTCGACGGAGACACGGATCCTCACGCACATCTGCTGTGCCGCCGCTGTGGATGCATAATTGATCTGCCGCTTGAGGAACCGGCTGAATGTGCCGGAAAGCCGTTCTCGGTTGACGGAAACCTGATTGAGGAGACTCATCGGTATTATCGCGGGCTTTGCGCCGGCTGCAGAGAGCTGGTTTCGAAAGAGAAAATCAAGTAACTATTGTCTAACATTAAATAAAAGAATTGATTATGGCTAAATGGATTTGTCCGGTTTGCGGCTATGTTCATGAAGGTGACACTGCTCCTGAAAAGTGCCCGCAGTGTAAGGTTCCAGGTTCAAAGTTCAAGAAAGCGGAAGAGAACGAAGGTATGACTTTCGTCGCTGAGCACAAGATCGGCATTGCTGCCGAGATTCCTCAGAACGAGAAGGGCGCATTCGTACTTCAGGGCCTGAAGGACCATTTCAACGGTGAGTGCTGCGAGGTGGGTATGTATCTCGCAATGAGCCGTCAGGCTGACCGCGAGGGTTATCCCGAAATTGCAGAGGCTTTCAAGCGCTATGCTTACGAGGAGGCTGACCACGCATCACG
>JAZUJU010000104.1:0-4643 GCA_045642985.1 Bacteroidaceae bacterium
GCCCAGATGCGCAAGGACCTTGTGCTCTGGAACAAGGAGATGAATGCCGACAACCGCATAGCCGAGGATCTTCGCTATTTTTCGAATGGCGAACTTGAGGCTGACGAGGAGATTCTCAAGTCCGAGCTGCCGAAACAGCAGGGTGAACGCCAGAACAGGCCGCAGGGCTATTTCCAGCGCAGAAAAAACAGAAAAAGATACTGATATGGCATCGTTTATCATTGAGGGCGGTCACAGGCTGGCCGGCGAGATAGTCCCGCAGGGTGCGAAGAATGAGGTTCTTCAGATTCTCTGTGCGGTACTGCTGACTTCCGAAAAGGTCATCGTCCGCAATGTGCCGGACATTGTCGATGTCAACAATCTGATAGGCCTGCTCGGACTTCTCGGTGTCAGGACAGAGCGGCTGTCCGCCGATTCGTGGTCGTTTCAGGCTGTTGCGATAGATACGGATTTCGCTTTCAGCGATGAGATGGTACGCCGGAGTGCGGCACTGAGGGGCTCGGTCATGCTGCTCGGTCCTCTGCTTGCCAGAACCGGTCGCGTGGTGGTTAGCAAGCCCGGCGGGGACAAGATAGGACGACGCAGGGTTGACACTCATATCAACGGTCTTAGGGCATTGGGTGCCACATTCATCCTGAACGGAGAGCAGGGCTTCTACGAACTTCGTGCTGACAAACTCAAGGGATGCTACATGCTGCTCGACGAGGCTTCGGTTACCGGTACTGCAAACATCGTGATGGCATCTGTCCTTGCGGAGGGTGTGACGACAATCTACAACGCTGCCTGTGAACCGTATGTCCAGCAGCTATGCCGTCTGCTTAACCGTATGGGCGCGAAAATTGAGGGTGTCGGAAGCAACCTTCTTACGATTACCGGCGTGACCAGCCTGCATGGGGCTGAACATACCGTTCTGCCGGATATGATTGAGGTCGGCAGTTTCATCGGAATGGCTGCCATGACACGCAGCGAACTCACAGTCAAGGGGGTATCGTACCGGAATCTGGGTATTATCCCGGACAGTTTCCGCAGGCTTGGCATCACAGTCGAGAAAAGGGATGACGACATATTCGTTCCGGCACAGGAGCATTACCAGATAGAGTCTTTCATTGACGGCTCAATAATGACACTTGCAGACGCGCCCTGGCCAGGACTGACTCCTGACCTGCTCAGCGTGCTGCTTGTAACGGCTACTCAGGCTGTCGGCAGTGTGCTCATTCATCAGAAAATGTTCGAGAGCCGTCTGTTCTTTGTTGACAACCTTATTGATATGGGAGCGCAGGTCATACTCTGTGATCCGCATCGTGTGGTGGTCATAGGCAATGACCGTAAGTATCCGCTGCGCGGACGTCGCATGTCCTCGCCTGACATACGTGCCGGCATAGCAATGCTGATAGCCGCAATGAGCGCCGAGGGAACCAGCAGGATAGACAATATTGACCAGATAGACCGCGGTTATCAGGATATTGACCGTCGTCTCGGTGCGCTTGGAGCTAACATCTTAAGAGTAGAGAAATGATAGGCAGGGACGAGGTTACCGGTTGCGGCAGCATACTCCGTTCGCACGGCGTGAATGGTGATGTGGTTGTGCCGGTGGACTACGGATTCGTTGAGGAGAGCGGGATGGAATTCATCGCGCTTGATATGGACGGCATCCTGGTCCCGTTCTTCATCGAGTCTGCCCGTCGGAGGGATTCATCTTCGTCAATACTCAAACTGGAGGGGATAGACTCCCTTGAAAGCGCCGACTCGCTGCGTGGCAGAAAGGTTTTCCTGTTCCGGAAGTATGTCGGTGACGATATCGATGTCCAGTCGCTACCCGATGTGTTCATAGGACTTGAAGCTACTGACCGCAGGGCGGGAAAACTCGGAAAGATTACGGCTGTTGATGACAGCACGGCAAACATCCTGTTCCGCATCACATCGTCTGACGGTCGCGAACTGATTGTGCCGGCATCACCCGAGCTTATTGAGAATGTTGATGTCCGCAGGGGACTGGTCCGTTTTGACCTGCCCGAAGGACTGACTGATATATGATGTGATATGGCAGTTTTTGGCATAAAAAGGAAAAAATCAGACCGCAAGAGCTTCCGCGAGTGGATGACACACCGCTTCCGACTCCTTTTCGTCGATGAGGATGAGCTTCGCACGATGAAGTCGCTTATGGTCAACAGGGCCTGGCTCATTACCCTGACCGTCATCGAGATAATCGTGGTCGGCGTTCTGGCTGTTATCCTGTATCGGAATTCCCCGTTCCAGAAGCGCGAGAACGAGGAGCAGACGAACATACGCCAGCAGCTTGTAACCGACATCCTCAAGATAGATTCCATCGAAAAGGTGATGGCAATCCAGGAAGTCTATACGCGCAATCTGCAGGATATTCTCATGGGCAAGGTAATTGCCGATTCCGTACCGTCGCTCGATTCCCTGGTCGGTGCAGGAGTCCACACTATCGAGGACATTTCCGAATTGGAGCAGAGTTTTGTGGCCCAGTATGAGGAGCGCGAACGCTACAATGTGACTATGCAGTCAGCCGGTGCCAGCGAGGTGCAGAGCCGCAACCTGATGCGCCCGACAATAGGTGTGGTGGCAGAACCGTTCGATGCCCGCAAGGGCCATTATGGAGTGGATATCGCCGCGAATCCCGAAGAGAGTATCGTGTCTGTGATGGACGGCAAGGTCATACTCGCCAGCTACACTTCGGAGTCGGGCTATGTGATATGCATCCATCATACCGGCGATATGGTTTCCGTCTATAAGTATTGCAGCAAACTGCTCAAGAAAGAGGGCGAGAAGGTCCGTGCCGGTGATGTCATAGCGCTGGTGGGAACTGCCAATACGACCTATTCCAGTTCGCATCTGCATTTTGAACTGTGGTACGAGGGCGAACCTCTCGATCCTCAGAAGTACATCGTTTTTTAAATTGAAAATTACGTGAAGAGGGAGATAGCAATACTCGGTTCCACTGGCTCTATTGGCAGTCAGGCTCTGGATGTGATAGAGGCCAATCCGGATCTCTGTCAGGTCTATGCGCTGACGGCCAACAACAATGTGGAGAAACTGGTAATGCAGGCGCGCAAGTTCCTGCCCGAAGTGGTGGTCATTGCCAACGAGTCACACTATGACAGACTTAAGTCCGAACTGGCGGACCTGCCGATAAAGGTCTATGCCGGTGCCGAAGCCATCTGTCAGGTGGTTACTGCCGGGCCTGTCAGCATTGTGCTGGCCTCAATGGTCGGCTATGCCGGGCTCAGACCTACCATCGAGGCGATAAAGGCCGGTAAGGCAATAGCTCTGGCAAATAAGGAAACTCTTGTTGTGGCAGGAGAACTTATTACCGCCCTGGCCAATCAGTACAGGGTTCCTGTCCTTCCGGTTGATTCGGAACATTCGGCCATCTTCCAGTGTCTGCAGGGCGAACCGGCCGACAGTGTGGAGAAGATAATCCTGACTGCATCAGGCGGCCCCTTCCGCAATTTTACCAGGGAGCAGCTGCAGACCGTGACGCCGGCTCAGGCCTTGAAACATCCCAACTGGGACATGGGCGCCAAAGTCACTATAGATTCGGCTTCGCTTATGAACAAGGGTTTCGAGGTCATCGAGGCCAGGTGGCTGTTCGGTGTGTCCTACGACAAGATTGAGGTGACTGTCCATCCACAGTCCATAATACATTCCATGGTGCAGTACCGCGACGGAGCCATCAAGGCACAGCTGGGCGCTCCGGATATGCATCTGCCGATACAGTATGCTCTGGCCTATCCTGCTCGTCTCAAGTCAGATTTCCCCAGGGTCAGTTTCTCCGAAGTCACTTCGCTGACATTCGAGAAACCTGACACAGACCGTTTCCGCAACCTGGCGCTGGCATATCAGGCACTGAATGCAGGCGGCAGTATGCCTTGCGTGCTGAATGCCGCCAACGAGGTCTGCGTGGCAGCCTTCCTCAGCGGGAAGATAGGTTTTCTGCGTATGAGTGAGATCATCGAACATACTATGCAGACGGTTCCGTTAGAGAAGAATCCGTCGCTCGACGACTATATGAGAATTGACGCCGAAGCCCGCAAGGTGGCTTCCGGACTTGTATAACTTAAACACACACAACAGTATATGTCACCATTCTGGATACGTCTTCTGCAACTTATACTTTCACTGACAATTCTGGTAGTATTTCATGAACTGGGCCATTTCCTCTTCTCCAAACTGTTCAAGGTGCGTGTGGAGAAGTTCTATGCCTTCTTCAACCCGAATTTCTCGATTTTCAGAATCAAGAGGGTGGGCGGCAGATTGCGTTGCAGATTCTTCGCTCCCAATGTACCTGACAGTTACGAAGAAGTCAGGCATACGGGCGAAGACGGCAGGGAGGAGATAAGCTACAAGCCTGTTGACCTGGATTCGCTGCCTGCTGACGACTGGCGTCGTGACCCTGACAACACTGAATTCGGCGTGGGTTGGGTTCCGTTCGGCGGCTACTGCAAGATAGCCGGAATGATTGACGAATCGATGGACATCGCTTCGATGAAGCAGGAGCCCAAGCCGTGGGAGTTCCGCGTGAAGCCTGCCTGGCAGCGTCTGCTGATAATGGTCGGCGGTGTGCTGTTCAATCTGATAATGGCCTTCTTCATCTACTCAATGGTGCTCAGAATATGGGG
>JAZUJU010000105.1:0-5236 GCA_045642985.1 Bacteroidaceae bacterium
GCTGATTACGAGCGTTTGAGGGAGTTTCCGTTCCGTTGTGAAACGGGAGGTTTCGTTAGGGAACTGAATTTTATTAATGATTTAAAGAATGGATACTTTAAGTTACAAGACCATTTCGGCCAACAAGGCTACCGTTCAGAAGGAGTGGGTTGTAGTTGATGCTACGGACCAGATCCTCGGCCGTTTTGCCGTCAAGGTGGCAAAGCTGCTCCGCGGTAAGTACAAACCAAGTTTCACCCCGCACGTAGACTGCGGCGACAATGTCATCATCATCAATGCCGACAAGGTTGTCCTGACCGGCAAGAAGTGGACTGACAGAATCTATCTCCGTTACACCGGTTATCCCGGCGGCCAGCGTGAGATGACACCGGCCCAGCTGATGAAGAAGCCTAACGGCGCAGAGAGATTAATGAAGAAGGTTGTCAGAGGCATGCTGCCAAAGACAAAGCTGGGCGACCAGCTTATCGACAATCTGTTCGTCTATGCAGGTGCAGAGCATCCGCATCAGGCACAGACTCCGAAAGCCATCGATATCAATTCACTTATTTAATTGAAAGAGAATGGAAGTAATCAATGCAATAGGTCGTCGTAAGCGCGCCATCGCACGTGTCTTCGTAACAGAGGGTACTGGTAAGATCACCATCAACAAGAGGGATCTGGCCGTTTATTTCCCGTCACCGCTGCTTCAGTACGTTGTTCTGCAGCCGCTGAAGAAACTGGACGTAGCTGAGAAGTATGACATTAAGGTAAATCTTGACGGAGGTGGCTACAACGGTCAGTCAAACGCTCTGCGTCTGGCTATCGCCCGCGCACTGGTCAAGATCAATCCTGAGGACAAGAAGGCTCTCCGTTCCGAAGGCTTCCTTACCCGCGATGCCCGCTCTGTTGAGCGTAAGAAGCCGGGTCAGCCAAAGGCACGCCGCAGATTCCAGTTCAGCAAGCGTTAAAATGCCTGCTATGGATTACAGGCCCTCAGCCTGAAATCCGGTGGACAGAGTTTAGTATCCAAACTGCCTGGATCCGACAATATCGGCTACCAGGCAGCTGGTTGTAAAATTAAAAAGGAACGTAAACTAAAATTATTATTATGTCAAGAACAAATTTCGAACAACTCCTGCAGGCAGGTTGTCACTTTGGTCACCTGCGCCGTAAATGGAATCCTGCAATGGCTTCATATATCTTTATGGAGCGCAACGGCATCCATATCCTCGACCTTAACCAGACTGTAGCTGCCATTGACGAGGCTGCCGAAGTTCTCAAGAAGATGGCCCGCGACGGCAAGAAGATCCTCTTTGTCGGAACCAAGAAGCAGATCAAGGACGTAGTTGAGGAGAAGGTAAAGGCTGTAGGAATGCCATACGTAATCGAGCGCTGGCCGGGTGGTATGCTTACCAACTTCCCGACAATCCGCAAGGCTGTCAAGAAGATGGCTACCATCGACAAGCTGACCAACGACGGAACATATTCTAACCTGTCAAAGCGTGAGGCTCTGCAGATTGCACGTCAGAGAGCAAAGCTCGAGAAGAACCTTGGTTCTATCGCCGATCTTTCCCGTCTGCCGGCAGCCCTCTTCGTAATCGATGTCCTCAAGGAGAACATCGCAGTACGCGAGGCTAACCGTCTGGGTATTCCGGTATTCGGTATCGTTGACACCAACTCCGATCCTTCGGAAATCGACTATGTAATCCCGGCAAACGATGACGCAACCAAGTCTGTTGAGGTTATCCTTGATGCCTGCTGTGCAGCTATCGCAGAGGGTCTTGAGGAGCGCAAGGCTGAGAAGGTTGACGATGCAGCAGCCGAGGAGCAGGAGGATAAGCCGGAGCGTCCGCACCGCGAGCGTATCCGCAAGGTCCAGAAGCCGGCCGAGACTATCGATGAGACTCCGGCTGAGGAAACCGAGGCTGAAGCTTAATTTCATTAACCGATAAACTATTACAAAAATGGCTATATCCTTAACTGATATCAACAAGCTGCGTACCAAGACCGGTGCCGGTATGGTAGATTGCAAGAAGGCTCTCACCGAGGCTGAGGGCGATTTCGAAAAGGCATTTGAGATTATCCGCAAGAAGGGCCTGGCAGTTGCTGCAAAGCGTTCTGACCGTGAGGCTTCCGAGGGTTGCGTTCTCGTAAAGGTTGACGGCAACTTCGGCGCTATCATCGCCCTCAAGTGCGAGACCGATTTCGTTGCCAACAACGCCGATTTCGTAAAGCTGACACGTGACATTCTGGATGCTGCCGTTGCTGCTCGTTGCAAGACTCTTGAAGAGGTCAAGGCTCTGCCTTTTGGTGACACCACAGTTGCTCAGGCTGTCATCGAGCGTACAGGTATCGTAGGCGAGAAGATGGAACTCGACGGTTACAACTGGATTGAGGCTCCTGAAATCGCTTCATACAACCATCAGGGCAAGAACTTCCTCTGCGTGCTCGTAGCATTCAACAAGGAGGTTGCTGACAAGGATTATGTTCACGAAATAGCTCTTCAGGTAGCTGCTCAGAATCCTGTTGCTGTATGTCCTGAGCAGGTTCCTGCTGACATCGTTGCACGTGAGAAGGAAATCGCAGCTGACAAGGCACGTCAGGAAGGCAAACCCGAGAATATGATCGAGCGTATTGCCGAAGGCCGTATGAGAAAATTCTACGACGAGTCCTGTCTGCTCAATCAGAAGTACATCTGTGATGACAAGCAGAGCGTTGCCGATTACCTGAAGGCTCTCGACAAGGAACTGACCGTTACCGAGTTCCGCCGCTTCACTCTCAAGGCTGAGTAATCAGACAAATCGCATTATTTAAAGCCAGGGCGTAATCGTTCTGGCTTTTTTTTGACTATTTTCGAAGCTGATTTCGAAACTGAACAGTAGTATGAATAAAAGACCGACATCGATGTGGCGTACATTGTCACTCCTCTTTATCCTTCCTGTATTGCTGCTATCGTGCAATGGAGGCAGTTATGTTCCTTGTAACACTGATACCTATCATTTTGCCGATACGAGCCAGTTTGTGTCATTTGATATGAACATAGAACTTCCCGCCGATTCCGACGGTATATATGCTGACATCAGGTCCTCTATAATAGAAAAGCTGATTGGACAGATGGCATCGCTCGGCTCGTACGAGGAACCGCATGTCATACGGCCGTATGACGGCAATCCAGATGATATTCTTGCACTCCTGTCGCATTACGGTTCGCACGAGTTCAATTTTCTGGAGGAACTGGCTATAGATGACGATGAGGAGCGCAGCAAGTATTCTGATTTTCATCCTGCATGGGACTGTTCGTTCTCCGTGTCTCTTATCAGCGAAAGTCGCAGCTATGTGGTCTTTGACTCGCGCAGCTATCTCTATATGGGAGGCGCTCACGGGGGAGTCACCGGTGCCGGACAGCTTACTTACAGCAAGACTGATGGCAGACTTGTTGAGTCATTCCTGTTGCCTGACTGTGTGGAACCGCTTCAGCCGGCACTTAAAGAGGGCCTGCTCAGTTATTTTGCAGACGATGGCTATGAAACTGCCGATGATATGATGGAATTCCTGTTCCTCGGCGAGGACAGCATCATCACACTGCCCGCATGGGCGCCGTATCCGACTTCCGAGGGTCTTGTATTTACCTACCAGCAGTATGAAATAGCTCCGTATGCTGCCGGTATGCCGTCATTTACCGTCCCGTATGCCAAACTGAAAAAATATATGACGGACGAGGCCAGACGCCTGTGCCGATAGTCGTAAATTATGCGGCACATTATGTGCAGTTGCCCAAAATACTTTATCTTTGCGACTGATTGTATATAATTTTCGTTGTTAATCAGTGCTTATAACCTTAAATCACAGTTATATATGAAAAGAAATCTTCTTGTTGTAGCAGCTCTTGCAACATCTCTGAGCTGTTTCGCACAGTTCCCGGGCGGAGGTATGCCTCCTATGGGTGGTTTTGGCGGCGGTATGCCTATGGGCGGTTTTGGCGGCGGTATGCCTGCTCTTAACGGCGACCAGTCATCTGCAACACAGGCTGAATTTTCGGAGAAGTTCTCTGACATCGACTATGTGGGTGACGATCAGGTGTATCACAAGCTGGACATCTATCTGCCTAAGGAAGTGAAGGACAAGTATCCCGTTGTGGTTCACATCTACGGAAGCGCTTGGGGTGCCAACAATATGAAGGGTGGTGCTGACATCAACACTATCTGCGCAGCTCTGCTAAATGCCGGCTATGCAGTTGTTACCCCGAACCACCGTTCAATTTCCGATGCTCAGTGGCCTGCTCAGATCAATGACATCAAGGCTGTTATCCGTTTTATCCGCGGCAATGCCGACAAGTACAAGTTCGACACTTCGTTCATCGCTACATCGGGCTTCTCGTCAGGCGGTCATCTGGCATCTGTCTGCGCTCTGTCAAACGGTGTTAAGGTTGCCAAGCTGGGCAAGGCTGAATATGACATCGAGGGCAGTGAGGGTGCATATACCGATCAGTCAAGTTCAGTGAACGCATTCTGCAACTGGTCAGGTTCGACCGAGGTCCTGCATATGGACTGCGGCAATGCGATGTCTTTCGGCGGCCCGGGCAACACTCCCGAGGAGCGTATTCTCGGTATGGCCAAGGAAGGCAATGAGGACAATTTTATGCTGCTTTCACCGTCAGGTTATCTGGACAAGGACGATGTTCCGGGTTACATCTTCCACGGCGACAAGGACTTTGTGGTTGCATCGTGCGTAAACCAGTATCTGTATGATCAGATGCAGAAGTTCGGCGTAGAGAGCTATATCGTTCACGAGCCGGAGGGCGGTCACGGAATGGGAATGTATTCCGAGGAGAACCTCAAGAAGATGACCGATTTTCTGGATTCAGTTCGCGCAAAGTCAGCCAAGAAGTAATCGCTCATAAGCATAAGTCACATTGAAAGAGGTGGCAGGGAAATTACCCCCTGCCGTCTTTTTTTACTTCACCGCATCCGCTGGCTGCGTCTCATTTGCACCGCATCCGCAGGAATTGCCCGAATGCGGGCTAGGCACGCTCCGAGCCGGCTCTCCGCTCATATGCCCGCATTCGGGCAATTCCTGCGGCTGCGGTGCAATTGAGACGCAGCCAACGGATGCGGTGCAAATGAGACGCAGCCAACGGATGCGGTGAAGTAAAAAAAGGCGGCAGGGGGTAATTTCCCTGCCACCTCTTTCAATGTGACTATTGCTTGTGAGCGCTTACTTCTTGGCTGACTTTGCGCGAACTGAATCCAGAAAGTCG
>JAZUJU010000106.1:0-4203 GCA_045642985.1 Bacteroidaceae bacterium
AACCTGATGGACACAATCTTCCGTTCCGGGATGACTGCGTTCAGGAATTCCAGCATAAGATCGGGATGATTCCCGTCGGCCATCACAATCTTGAAGCCGTAGTCCCTTGTCAGGTCGAGGAAACGGCTCTTGCACTCTTGACATTCACACAAAGTACGCTGTGTTTCACAGCATGGATTTTTCTCTTTCATTTTAATGGTATTTGATTATTTCGGCGGCGAATATAAGTCAGTCTTTCCTATTGCGCAAGTCCTGATGTTGAAAATTGAATGTTCCGAGTTCTTCAAATATTAAGGCTGCCGGAATTTCCTCTGATTCGGATAGTAATCGGACATTTCTCTGTGTTTTCACCCAATTTTGTTCAACCCTCCACTGATTATGCGTAATTGGCTGGGAATGAACGACATAAGTTTTTCAACCCTTCACTCACCCTTCACTCCACAACATCAAAACGTGTGTAACTGACTCGGACATGCTGACAATGTGCCGGATATAAGTTTTTCATCAGTGGAAGGAAGTGGAGGCTTAGTGAAGGGTTGGTGGAGGGTTGGCAACACTACGATAGCCATCTGAAAACCATTCCCTGGCTTGGGCGCAAAATTTCCAAGGCTTGGGAATGGAATTCATCTGGCCTGAGACTGTAATATTAGTGGAGGGTAAGCATATATCAGTTCGTGTTAGTGCGACAAAGTTAGGTCTCACTTGCACGGACTGAAATATGCACTTCTTCGAATGCTTACAGACAATGCTTATGCCGAGCTTACGACGAAAAAAAAAAGGTCGGCATTTTTCAGCCGACCTTTTCATTATAGATTGAATAAGGGTTCCTTATTCAGCGACGATCTTCTCTGCAATGCCGTCTGTTACGCGGATTACAATCTGACCCGGTTCAGCGTTGCTGATCTTGACACCGTTGATGTTGTAGAGCTCAACCTTCTTGGCAGCTACGACAGCGGCAGCCTCGGACTTGATGTCACTGATCTGCTGGTCGATTGCTGCGATAGCCATGTCATAGTTGAAGCTTGGATCCTTGGCACCCTTGAAGTACATGATCATATTGTACATCAGGAATGCTGAGTTCATCTGATCGTGTGTCATCTTGAATGCGATGTCACCCGGCTGTTCAAGAACGGTAGTGACTGT
Organism: Bacteroidaceae bacterium; assembly: GCA_045642985.1. Taxonomy (GTDB): domain Bacteria; phylum Bacteroidota; class Bacteroidia; order Bacteroidales; family Bacteroidaceae; genus Colenecus. The sequence goes on from JAZUJU010000106.1 coordinate 1,144, forward strand.
CATTGAGTCGATACCGACAATTGCAGGTTCAGTTTCGGTTGCAGCCACATTGGTGTTGACAGCGGTGTCCTGATTTGCAATCAGCAGGTCGTTCTTGATCTGGGTAACGTCTGAGTAGTGACCCGGAGCCTGGATGGTGTACTGGCCTGCAGGCAGATCCTTCATTGTCTGCATCAGGACGAACGATACGCCCCAGTCACAGGCAACTGTACCGGCCAGAGCCTCGTCATCGCTCTCGCAGTAGTCACCGCGGAACTCGCCATTGTCATAATCCTTGTCACCACGTGACGGCCAGAAACCGAAGGTGTTACCGTTGCTGGTTGTCGAACCGAACTTACATCCCGGGAATACGCGGAGAGAGTCAGCGGTGCTGCCTGTACGGTAGCACAGGATGTTGTTGTGGTACTGGGCGTTGTAGGACTTGATATCCTTGTCATCGCCGAGGAGTGCGGTAGAGTAGAACCTGTAGTTGTCAAACAGAGGAGATACCTCGATGCTGTCGGTTGTCTGGCCTTCGCCGAGAGCCTTGATCTTGTTGAGGAGGGCCTTCTTGACGTTGAGCTTGAGAACCTCGTTCAGAGTCGGGTTGTCATTCTCCATGTTGTTCATCAGTTCGGTTACATAGGTGTCACCTGACAGGTCGTTGTCGAGATCCTTGCTGAGCTTGAACAGGGCGTTAGCCTGTGCGACAACCCAAGGCAGGGACTCGCCGTTGATTGTTACATGGTGGAGCAGCTTTGCAAATGCGATGAGCTCCTCAGCGGTCGACTTGTTAGGATTGATGTTGAGGGTATCGTCAAGGGCCTCGGAGAGATCCTTGTACTTGTTGGTCTGCTCGAAACCAACTGCACCTTCCTTGGCATCAACTGCGCGCTTGACGCTGGCCTGATAGTCCTGGATGGTCTTGACGGCTGTCTGGATTTCAGTCAGCTTGTCCTTCAGAGCCTTCTCAGCAGCATCGTACTGGCTCGGAGCCTGATTGTTCTGCAGGAATGCTACCGGCTCGTACTGGGCTACGAACTGGCGGAGACCCTCGATGGCCGGTGAAGTGATACCAGCAACCTTATCGAGCTCAGCCATGTCAGCATTGTAGGCGTCAGTGACCTTCTTGTTGTAGATGTAAGCGGTGCTTCTCTTGTCAACATCGATGATGTCCTGAGGATTGCCCCATGAGTACTCGATCTTGATAGGACCGTCACCGTAGTCCTCCTCGCTGAAGTCTGACGGCTCGCCGTCAAGATCTGCGTGGAGACAGTAGAGCTCAATCGTGTAAACGCCATTGAGGACGATGTCATGCATCATGTCATCCTTGTCAGGAACGACGAATGTTACAGACTGGCTGGACTCTGTTTCAAGAAGCTCAAGAGTGAAAGCGTCCTTCTCGATTTCGTAATCTGGGAGACCTCCGTAGATGGTAGCCTTGATGGTGTAGTCAAAATCATCAGGATTTATGTAAACCTTCTTGTTCAGGTTGAATGTGAAGGCACGCTGGGTAGCGTTGTCAAGACCGAAGGACTTGGGCTCAACAGATGCAGGGTTCTCGGTGTCGAGCACTGGAGGAACGTCTGCGATGCCCGGAACAGGTGCGAAGCCTGAAGGAAGAACCAGCTCTTTCTTGAAGCCTGGAACGACGAGGTTGTCCTCGGGGCCGAGTCTGTCGAAGTAAGGATAGAGCTTGTCAGCGAGGTACTTCAGCTGGCAGCCGGATTCTGCACTTGCATTGTTGAATGTCAGATGAAGTTTCACATCCTCTTCGGGTGTGCCGTCAAGCCACATATATATCATACCGTCGTTCTGGAACTCGACAGACATGATTTCAGGAGCATCACCGCCCTCGCCGGTGAGTTCGAAGAGCTCAAGGTCGGTAACGTCAATACGGCCGAGCTTTGAACCGCCGTTGTTGTTGATGACATCCTTCATGTTGGTGTCATAACCGAGGTTCAGACGGATCTGGTTGCCGCTGTACTCAGCATAGGCAATGGTTGACTTGTACAGAGCGATGTTGTCGATATCGTAGGTAGTACCGGCTGCTCTGAAAGCGAAACGGAGGAAGAATGAGTTAGGCTGCTCGATACGTGATGCGAAGATCGAATCATAATGGGTTGAGCTCCACCAACTGGAGATATCACCAACCTTGTGCATCTTCTCTTCAATTTCAGGTGAAACCTGACCGCGCTGTCTTGCATCCTGGAAGATGTTGTTCCAACGGTTTGGACCTGAGCCACCGTCAGTAAGACCATTCCAGTAGTACTGATTCTGACAGAATTTGTTGAGAGTATCAGCTGAGCTGTAGTAAGTCATATAGGTGTAGCGTCTCCAATGGTTGAGGTTCTCCTTGATGGTATCATTGATACCTTCAGCAACCTGAACTACCCAATCAGAACCCTTGACTTCATGGATGAAAGTCTTTGAACCCTTTCCATCCATTGAGAAAGGCTTCTCTGAATCGTACCATCCGCGGAGCAGACGGACATCAAGGTAAGCGTTTACCGTATCAACACGCATATAGTATGATACACGGTATGAGGTGTGTTCCTCAACAGGCAGAGCACGTACGAAGAGGTTTGCCTGATAGTCCTCGGTCTGACCGGCAACACCGCCCCACTGTGCGTATGACTTGGTGGCCTTGTTGGTTTTGTAGCGGAAGAAGTTCACGCTCGGATCTACAACGCCAAGCTTTGATAACTCATCGTTGTCTTCATCGGTTGACGGTTCAATAGAAACTTCGTCAACACGACCGCCCTCAGATTCTACATCGTTCATCGGAGCGAGGTTGTGGTGAATAACGATAGTTGTGTCCACCGTGAAAGTCGGGGTGGTGTCCAGACCGAAAGTCAGAGTCTGATCCATTTCCTGAGCAAGAGGCAGGATGTAATAGGTGACACCATTGATTTCGCCTGCGATTGAATTGTCATCGTCCTCATCAAACATACTCATATCTCCATCGTCAAAGTTGAAATCCCAGATTGGCTTGTCAGGATCAACATCCTGGGCCATCATTACAGGACTAAGACAAAGAGCGAGTGCGGACAAAAGTAAAAATCTTTTTTCCATAAGCTT